>JAYUVI010000029.1:0-3400 GCA_043754135.1 Bdellovibrionales bacterium
CATAAAAGTAGTCCGGCTCGGTGATTTGCAAATAGAGTCGCAAGAAACCCGCATATGACTGATCCTTGATGGTCTTCAAATTTTCTCTGATATCTTCAGCTGTTGCAGGAGTTGAGGGCAATGAGTTGCCACCACCTCCATTTTCTCCGCCATCAGCAAATGCTGATGTAGTTAAAGTCAAAGCGACTACGCCCGCTACTATTGATATTCGATTCATAGTTTCCCCCGTTGCTTATGTAACTGTGTTTAACGTTCACATTCAAGCCTGCCGAACGCGGTGAGCTGCGTATATTTGAATTTTATAAAAAAATAAGATCTACTTTTACTAATAGTAAAAGTGAGGATGTGAATGAAGAGTTCTCTGTACGAATTTAATGACTACAAAACGTATCTGAATAAAGCCGTGACTGAGTTTGGTAAGGGCAGTAGGTCAAAGCTCGCTGTCGCTGCCAATTGTCAGCCGGGGTACATCACTCATGTGCTGACAGCCAAAGCACATTTTAGTCCTGAGCAAGCCGAGAAAGTGAGTCAGTATTTAGGTCATACAGAAGATCAATCCCACTATTTTATGACTCTTGTCAGTTACGGTCGCGCGGGGAGTGAGACGCTTCGCCGTTACTATCGCAAACAACTTGATCAAATGCGCGACAATCAAAAAATTTTAAAAAACCGCATGCATTATCCCAAAATTTTATCGAGTGAGGATCAGGCGCAGTTTTACAGCTCGTGGCATTACGGGGCATTTCACGTGGCGGTGTTATTGCCGGGTTGTAATACCGAAAAAGGTCTGAGTGACTACTTCGATGTCCCCTTATCACGAGTGAATGAGATGGTCGCGTTTTTAGTGCGCGTGGCTGTCATTGCCCGCGATGGTGCCAAACTTAAAATAGGTCCTTCGCAAATTTTTATTGGCAGCGATTCTCCGTTTGTCGCAAAACTGCACACCAACTGGCGATTAGAAGCGATCAAATCGCTCGATAGGTACAGTGAAAAAGATTTGCACTATTCTTCGGCATTCACTGCTTCACACAAGGATGTAGCGCAAATTCGTGAGATGATGGTGAAGTGTATAGAAGACATTCGCGCCGTAATTAAACCTTCAAAAGACGAAGATTGTTTTGTTTACGGATTAGATTTATTTAAACTCGGGCGCTAATTTCTAAACTAAATCAAACAACCCGAGTTGCTTCGAGCGCGGCGCGATTTGCGGGAAGCGTAGCACCACCTTGCCTGACAACATCGACAAATTCTCGATCGGGGGCAGTATTAACCCGCCACTCATTTTTTGAATTAAATGGATAAAAAGGTGACCGCAATAAGTGGCATCTTCTTCGGCGCGGTGAAAGTTCGAAGATTCAATATCAAGGTGTTGCACGAGAGTGCCCAATTTATAATTTGGCAAGCCGGGGATGATCTTGCGAGACATGTTGCAAGTGTCGAGCACCACTCCGCGCGGGGCTGGTGATTCCAGCCGCACAATGTCTGAAGCTAAAAATTGAAAATCGAAGTTAGCATTGTGGGCCACTAAAATATCGTCGGCACAAAATTCAGCAAAAGGCTCGAGCACGCGATCAATGGTGATTTTGCCTGCGACCATATCGTTAGAAATACCATTCACGCGCGACGCCGCTTCGGGGATCGCCATCTGCGGGTCCACCAGCGTGCAAAAGGTGGCGTCTGGCACGCCATTAATAAAACGGATAGCACCGATTTCAACAATCTTATCCACGCCGGCGATGAAGCCAGTCGTCTCTAAGTCAAAACTAATAAAACGCATGAAATATTGGTAAGCCATCCGCTCGCGTATTTCAAAATAAAAAGGAGAAAATTTTAGCGAATGTAAATCGGATTTGAAACAATCCAGTTCATCCAGGTGCGCCCGTCGGGGAACGGCATCGGTACGCGCAATCGCACCACGCTGCGGTAAACTCCTGGTTCGCGTAAAATATAAGAAGTTTCTGCCGAATTCGAAGTCAGTAGTTTTTCGCCATTGCGAAAAACTTGTACCTCGAAATCAACGCTGGGCTTGGCTGGCAGACGAATGACATATTCAAGGCCGTCGCTGTACTTCACTTCAGCACCCATCAAGAAAAGTTCATTCTTGCGATTTTGCAAGTAACACTCAAAACCTTTTGGGCTCTCGATAATGTCCAGGCTCATGTAGAACTGTCCGTTGCGCAGAGCCGTGGCAATTTTGTTTTGATCTTGCTCGGCCTGCCCCGTCAATTCTGACCGCATGACAACATGGTTACTCGCAATTGAAAAAACTGTCTCGTAAGACGGGAACTTTATATAATGATCGTTAGAAACTTTGAGTTTCGCCTCGGCTGAGCTGCCATAAATGCCCATAACTTTTTGCTTCTGATTGAGCTTATCCCACAAAGCGAGCTCACGCGCCCCACCGCTTGTGAGTAAACGCAAAAACGCGAGCTCAGAATTAAATGGGTAAACAAAAGCTGTCCAAATAAATGCTGCCCTTGAACGCAACCAAGCCTCTTGCCAGACACTTTTTAAATTGATGAGTTCGATGCCGTCGAGACCAGCGGGATAGGGCCGATTTAATTGGTAACCCGGTTTAAACGGATGCGCGAGAATGAAAATACCTTCGGGTCGATCAGGGTTGTGATGACTTAAAATATCAGCAAAAACCATTTGCGAACGCCCAGGGCCTTGCAAGTGCTCGTCGCTTTTAATGTTTAAGTTCAAGACTCGTGCATCGAGGTAACCGTACTCGCCGCCTACAAGCGTGAGCACATTGTTTAAATAAACGGGCCGTTTGAAATCGGGATTGAAGTCATTAAAATCGGTAGTGATAACAAATTTTAAGCCCGCAGATTGGGCGTCTTGGACTATGGTTTCAAAGTGACCACTCCCGCTACTTTTATTCGTGCGCACGTTGATAGCGCCGGCGTAGTCGTAAAAAAGTGAAGGTCGCAATGAGTTCGGTGGTGAATCAAAATTATGTGGTCGCCACTGACCTATGAATAAGCCGTAGGCTAAATACAAAAAGCCAATGAATAAAAAGCCCGAGATCAGTTTTCGCATTTTAATTTTTTAACGATAGTGATTAAGGGAATTTCAACTGCGCCGATTTACCCAAATTACCAGGTACACCCTTGTCTCTACCGTTATGGGTCAGATTGACCATCCCGCCGTCTTGGATGTCAAGCTTGATCGAAGATTTCGCTTTGATCGTGTGGATGCTTTCGGGTGCGAGCTTAATTTTTTTCGCTGATTCACCATCGATCTGCACGGTGATTTCAACGTTATCAAGAGCTTCAAGAATAACTTCTTGGGGAGCAGCGATGGGTGTTGCTGAAGGCGTAGTGGCTGCTGTCGCTGGAGTAGGTGCAGGTGGTTTTGTCATCAAAGGCGCTTCAGGTTTCTGCGCAGGAGCAGC
>JAYUVI010000030.1:0-2418 GCA_043754135.1 Bdellovibrionales bacterium
TGAACTTCGCGATCTTGAAAAACATCACGCAGATTATTAATGGCAATAAGAACCGTCGAGAGAAAACCGATTTGCAAACCTAAAACGACGGCCGGCCAGATGTAGACACCCGTGTGTAAATAGAAAACTCCGCCGACAGCGATCAAACCAAAAAACAAGACGACAAATAAATCACCTAAACCCAGATAAGCCAGCGGGAAGGGTCCACCTGTGTATGAATAAGCCATAAAAATTGAAAGCAAACCGATCACTACAATTGGCCAACCGCCTTCAATGACCAGCGGTACACCTACACCTACTGCAGCCAGCAAAACTAAAACGGCCAGTAATAAAATGCGACCACGACTGATCAACCCACTCTGTGTAGCACGCTGAGGCCCGATACGTTTCGCAGTATCAGCACCTTTGTCAAAATCAATGGCATCATTAATAAAATTAGTAGCGATTTGAATAAGAAGGGCGCCCAAGATCGCAAATCCCGTCACCCACCACTTTACAGTGAATCCTTCAATGTGGACCAACGCTGTAGCCGCCAGCACGGGCACTACAGCCGCAGTTAGAGTTTTCGGGCGTGCGGCCATTAACCAAGCTTTCATCGATTAACCCAAGTCGTATTCGCCGTGCTCATGCGCTGATCCCCACTCGCTTAAGGCAACCGTGGGAATTTTGAAAAATCAGGTTTACGTTTTTCCACAAAAGCATTTTTGCCCTCTTTAGCTTCTTCAGACATGTAGTACAAGAGTGTCGCGTTACCGGCCAGATCGAGTAAACCTAGCTGCCCATCGCAGTCGGCATTGAGCGCCGATTTCAAACAACGAAGCGCTAGCGGAGAATGCGCCATCATTTCTCGCGACCACTTTAAAGTTTCGTGTTCCAACTCGGCAACGGGTACAACCGCATTCACTAAGCCCATTTCTAAAGCTTGGTCGGCGTTGTACTGGCGGCACAAAAACCAAATTTCGCGAGCTTTTTTCTGACCCACTATACGCGCCAGGTAACTCGAACCCAAACCGCCATCAAAGCTGCCCACTTTCGGACCAGTCTGACCAAATTTAGCGTTATCAGCAGCGATAGTTAAATCGCATACGATGTGAAGAACATGGCCGCCGCCAATCGCATAACCGGCGACCATCGCAACCACTGGTTTTGGCATTGAGCGAATCATCTTTTGTAAATCGAGAACATTCAATCGGGGTACGCCATCGCCACCTACATAGCCAGCATGACCTCGCACCTTTTGATCTCCACCGGAGCAGAAAGCGTCTTGGCCTTCACCTGTCAAAATGATCACTCCTAGCGATGAATCTTCACGACAAATTTCAAATGCTTCTTTGAGTTCAGTCACTGTCTGCGGGCGAAAAGCGTTGCGCACTTCGGGGCGATTGATCGTCACCTTGGCCACACCGTCTTCCGTGCGTTCGAGTTTAATGTCAGTGAAGTCTTTGATTTTAAACCAGGTTTCTTGTGGCATCATGATGCCTCCCATATGAAATGAATGTGCGAATGCTTGGATAGTTGAAAACGTGAATCGCCAGCGAAACTACTACAGTTTCAAATTCTGAACAAGCTGATTGGCCAAATCTTGAGGTTGGTCAAAAATCACGCGGTGACCAGCGTCTTTGATAATATGCATATCTTCTATAAAACCTTCGGCCTTTAAGTGCTGAAACAGTTGCACAAATTTAAGATCTTTTTCACCTGCATACCAATGAAGTTTGGGTTTTAAACCGATCAGCGATTCGCCCAAAAAATCCTGCTTCGCGAGCGACCAATTCACCATGACTTGCGAAATTTCTTTACGTTTTTTCTCAAGATCTTCGCGCATGGGTCGATCGCTCCCGGCAAAAACGGGTTGGTCGTTCCACAGTTTAACCACCTCGTGCCAAGGCAGCTTGACAAATTTCTCGGCCCAGTCGGTGTCTGTTTGCAAACGGTAAGATTTGCTTTCTTCGTCCGCAAGACCGGGGTGCGCCGAAATCAAAACCACTTCATCCCACAATCCGGGCTTGTCTAGTGCCGCTTGCAGGGCTAAGCGCCCGCCCATCGAATAGCCGAGTAAAATATTGCGCTCTACATGCCCGCTTTTTTGAATTTGATTAAACTTTTTAGCCCAATCTTGAAATGACTTTTTTGTTGTAGCGGTGAGCGACAAATACAAATCCACTGTCTGAAAATCGACTTCAGGGTGTTTGACTTGAATGGCCGCTTTTAACGCTCTCAAGTCTTGGGGTTGACCGAGAAAACCGTGCAGAGCAACAATACGGGTCACATTAGCCCCCAAAGCTCTTCACTTTGACTCAAATCTGGTTGAATTTCGAGCACCGTCGACGCTTCGGTCAGTTGCTTAAAACGGCGCCGATCGCGGGCCTTCGAAAATTTCAAATATTTCAGTCCAAACATTTCGGCCCACTTTGAAAA
>JAYUVI010000031.1:0-5570 GCA_043754135.1 Bdellovibrionales bacterium
CTGTACGGTTACTACAAGATTCGTTGTGGTTACCGGCGGTACTTAATATCTTTCTTAACAATTTTCTGAGCTTAGGCGGCTGTTTAATCGGCCTGAAAACAGCTACTTATCTCGCAACATCATGAAAAAATTGCGCAACTTGACGTTTTGAGGTATAAAAAACTCTCTTTTTTGCACGTTCCCAAGGAGGCCCCGTGTCCACTGAACAAATGAATACTCAACCTGTATCGCAACCTAATGAAGTTTTAAATCGAACTGACGCCATCGTTGTGCCTGAAACTTTAGGTAGAGTTCTCGTAGAAGAAATGTCGTTAGATGGCGAAGACGACCTTTATTTGATTGACCAGATCGACAATATTTTGGATTTGTCAGAAGACAAATACCCTATTTTCACTCTGGCAAAGAACAAGGCTCGTTTTTTGCGTATGCTCGCATGGTACAAGCAAAAGGAAACTTGGCTCGATGTGGCCCCCGTAAGTGGCGTGTCGCGTTTATTTAAGCAGCAAACTAAAGAACTTGAAGGCGTGCGTTCGCACAAACTTGATTATGAGATGGAACTTGAAACAGGAACTCTCACTCCAAGCCAACGCTCTTACCGTCGTGATGAATTGAAGATGTGTAAGGTGCATGAAAAAATGGCTGTTCACTTGATTGCTAAAATGCAGGTGAAAATAAAGTCAGGTCGCCGATAAGTTCCGATACATATAAATAAGTTAACGCGCCCTTACCCAGCCTAAACGAGCTGGGTTTTTTATTCTCGGGCTAATAAACTCCAGCGGTTTCAATGATTTACAAATTAAATGCAAGTCTAGGCATTTTTTGCCTCAGGGTCTCAGTATGATCCGCCGATATGTATCTATGTGAGGCGATATACGACTCTATTAGGTATTATTTGGGAGGAATGAATGGGACGTAAAATGATTATAGTGAGCGACGAAAACGATTTCGTTGTTTCGGCAAAAGCGTTTGGTGAAGCCAAAGGCGCGACAGTCAAAACATTTTCAGAGAGCGATTGGAGCCGTCAAGCCGGCACGCCAGGTTTTGCATACACAGTTGCAGGTGGCGTAGCACCATTATCAACGGGTGCAAATACGGTGGGCGGTCAGCAAGGCGCAAAGATCTTGCAATTCCCGCACGGTGGACAAAACGGTGTAGCGACACAAACTGAAGGTCGCGTATCAACGATGAATGAACTTGAAAGCGTTGCAATTAAAAATGCAATTCATAGCTTCAACGGTAATTTGACCGAAGCCGCAAAAGCTTTGGGTATTGGTCGTGCAACACTTTATAGAAAAGTGAAGCAGTACAATATTGACCCATCAGCGGCACGAAGACGTCGCGCAGCCTAAGTTGCGCGTGCGAAACAGTCGTGCAGCCTAAGATGCGCGTGTAAAATCGTCGCGCAGCCTAAACTTTCATATTTGGGTAGAGTGGTTTTAGAATTTTATCTCACCGAAAGCTGCTGACATACGGCAGCTTTTTTTTCGTATCCTTCGGCCACCGAAAATTGATTGGCTTTACGCATTCGCGAGGCCGCATTACGTAGAGCATTGGTGGTTTCGTTTGATTTATCTAACTTACACGCAAAATCGAAATGCACAAGTGATGTCGGGTGATCATTCGACTCGAAGAGTACGGCACCCAATGTGTATTGCGAGCGAAAAGCCTGCGGGTTGAGTTTAACGGCAGTTTGCAAATAGCGTACGGCCGTGGCGAAATTTTTTTCGTGTAGGTAGAACTCGCCGACAGCGTATTGCACAAATTCAGATTTGGTGTAGCTGCGACCGACTGTGCGGAATATGTTTTCAGCGGCGTCGCGCTTGTCTTGGTTGTAGTAAGTTTGTGCGAGATAGACGTGGTTATCGGGGTGCTTTGGGTCTTGCTTAATCGCTTTTTTACAGGCGGCGAGGGCCTCTGCTAAAAAACCATCTATAGCCAAAAGTTTGCAAGAGAGATTGGCGAATTCTCTTTTGTTGCCGAAATTTCTCACCATATCACTCAGCAAAGTTCGGCTTTCGTAGTTCTGTTTGGTCTCTGCAAAAATTTCAAGAAGGGCGTTATAGCTGGGGCGGTGGCCAGGTGCATACTGAATGGAGGTTCGCAGTTCTTTGGTGGCGTCATCCCACTTTTTTGCATTCTTAAATGCCAGGCCCAAAAGGTAGTGCGGGCGAAAACGCTGGCCATCTTTATCGACAAAAAGTTGAAGTGTGCGAATTTCGTTAAGGCTATCTTGCGAGCCGCTGTAAGCGTTGGCGAGGTTCACCAGCGCTTCAGACGTAATTTCACTGGAGTAAGGTGCCAGGGTTGAAATCACTTTCTGATAGTTCTTTAGTGAAAAGTAAATTTCCCCCAGCTTTTCACGTGTTTTCAAATCACGGGCATTATTTTTTAATTTGTCTTCTAGTTCTGAAGCCGGCGTCGCCCACGCTATCTCAAGAAAAAAAAATACTCCGGCTACTATGAGCAGGACCTTAGTCCAGGATGAAGCATTCACACTTTGTTGCATGTTTTATTCTAGAAACTCCTCTCAAGCCACGCAACACATTATCCGAGAAGGGGGTGTAGATAGGGGACTCTATGTCGGATGACAATAAGGTAGTGCCGTTTCCGGCTCACCGAGTGAAGAATAATAAAACGCAAGAAAATGAACCGGCTGTGTCCCCAGTTGGTCCAATGAGTATGAACCGTCGTGTAACTCTGGCGATGTCTTTGCTTTCAACTGTTTTGGTGGCGACGTTTCTCGCCAGTCAAATGAACCGAAAAAGTGAAAATTTGCAGCAGACTGCTGATCGTGTGCTGGCGTCTGCGGGTGAAACTATCGATTTACAAGAAGAAGTACAACTCGCTAAAAAAATCGCTCGCGATTCTCTTCGTCAACCGGCGAGTCGTGGTCACGAACCTACTCCTGAAGAAGTGCTTCGTCACGGGCCTGATTTGGCTAGCGTCTATGCCCTGCGTTTCGACGACAAAGGTGCGCTCTTGGAATTACGTTATCAGGGGCCTGCAGGTAAGAAACGTGAGCTGAGGGATCGTCAGCGATTTATTAAAGAGAATGCCGATATATTTAAAATTCATTTTGATACAGTTGTGCGCGAGCCCAATGTAGATTTGGCAGCTAGTCGTGGCGCTGGCTCAGAACGTTTTGAGGTTTATAATTTGAAGGATGGCGACAAGACTAAAGCTACGATCCATTTCACTTTGGATCAAGACAACAAGGTCAGCCAGATGAACGTCGAGCCTCGTTAAATATTTCTAACATTAGCTTAAAGTCTTAATTCTTTAGTCCTGCCTGGCCGATAGGTCAGCGTGGTTATTCGAGATGCAAACCCTCCGTTAAGGGCCCCAGAAAAATCTTCCTCTTTGTCGTTAGCAGGTGAAAACTGGGCGCAACGATTGGGCGAACAAGTAGGATTGGCTTCACCGGCTGATCGGTTGGCCGCCAATGTGATCGATTATTTTATTTTACTCTGGCCGATTGTGGCTTTGGCTGTCGCGCCCTTTCAACGTTCTTTGCGTGAGGGCGCCCTCATGAGCAGCCAATGGCAAATGAGTTATTCACTCCTGTTTGGTGCGATGACAGTAGTTCTGTTACTGTTAAGTTATCAAACGTTTTGTGTTTGGTTGTGGGGCATGACGGTCGGCAAGCGCCTTATGGGTTTACGCGTACAGAATATTTTTATTAATGAACCCATTCGATTTTTTCAAGCACTGGTGCGGTCTTTTTTTTGGGCGACTTCATGGCTCATGTTAGGCGTGCCATTTTTCGCAGCCTTTTCTCATGATTTACGTCGGTCTTTACATGATCGCATTTCAGACACAATTGTGGTCACTACTCGGCGCGAACGTTTTGTTACGCGCCCGTCGCTCAATGAAAAAGCCATGGTGAAGGGCGTTTACTCTGCTTTTGGGGCGTTTTGCGCGGTGATATTTTCTGTCGTGACCATTTCAACATTGGCTGAGTCATTACGCGATGACAAGCACACGGCGGGCTATGAGAGTGAAAATTTCTTATGCCCTGAAGTCGGCGAAGCTCAGTCCGATTGGCCTAAAGAAAATGGCGTCGAGGCGACTCGTTTGAGTGTCGCTATGTCGCTTTTTGCCGCGGGAGTAGTAGAAAGAAAATGCTTACAAAACGAAGTCGAGTTTTTATTTTTGGCGGGCGAAGAATCGGCCTTGGTTTATCTTGCGAAGTCGTTTGTGTATTCAGATCAACCCGAGCTTTCAGAAAAATACTTGGAAAAAGTTTGCGCGCTTGATGACAACAGTCACGAGTGTCGTTTGAGTGATATCGTACGAGATATTTCGGTTGAAGATTGGCCAGCTGCCACGAAAAAGTTTCAAGAAAATGCAGATAATGCTCCGGTCTATGTTTTGGTTTGGGGGACTCGACAATTTCTCGATCGTGAAGAGTTCTCTTTAGCTGAACAGTTTGCCAGTCGTATACCTGACCTTAAAGTGCTCAGTGATTTTGTCGTGCCGGCGCAAGCGAAAAGTCTTTGGGGATTACATAAGATTAATGAAGCAAAAGGCCTCGAGACCGCCGCTTACAGTACGCTCAGCGATAGCGCCAAGCTCGATCTTTCGAGCTTTATGTGTGTAGAAGAACTTTGGCTTGGCTGCGAGCATTTGAAGAATCGTAGCTGCCAGAATGTCGAAGGGCTCCTAAGCAGGGTTGAAGATGGGCTTGCGACCTTAAAAACTTCGCTTGCTTATTTGCATAAGTGGGAGTGCGAAGCTGAACAAGGGGAGCATAAAAAAGATTACGCCACGCTAATGTCATTGCCTTTTCACCCTGATGTGCGGTCGCTTGTCAGTATTCTTTCTGAAAATAAAGTCGATGATATGAGTGATCTCTTGCGTGACGAATCTCTAGGTGAAGAATTATTAAGTGACATTTCACAACGCATGGTTTTGCGGATGAGTACTATAGAACCTATGCGTTTACTGACGCAAGATTGGCTTAAGGGCCGCGAAACTTTAGGGTGGGCTAAAACCGGTGAAGTTTTATTTAAAAAATATGTAGATCTGAAGGAGTATCAAGAAGGCTTGAAAGTCGTTAAAGAACTCGAGCGACGCATGCCTGTACTACCACCCAAAATTTTGCAGCAAGCTTTTGTGACGGCGATGAAGTCTGGGGAAGAGAAAGTCGCGCGACACTGGTTATCGGTGTATTCGCAAGCCCATCCGTTGCCTGAGCTATTACGCGGAGAACGTTACACGAGGTCTCATCGTGCGCCCGCTAGCACGGCGTCTGATGAGTTTGTTGAGAATCTCAAACGCCTGAAACGGAGAGGCCTGTGATTTTTGCTTATATAAACGGTGTTTTTTCAGCTGCGCGTGCCCCAGTCACATGGGCGTTATTTTTTATTAACTTTTTCGTTTATTTTTCCACTCTTGGTATTTCTGATAAAAGTCAGATTGTTTTAGAGGATATTTTGCAAGATGACTTGTTTAGTACCACTCAAGGTATGATTTTCGCTAACTACATTGAAGACCACAGCGCACGTTACCCTGCGAGCTTACAGCATTTAGCACATAGTGCACTCGTGTCGCTCGATCTAGAGTCGAGG
>JAYUVI010000032.1:0-2379 GCA_043754135.1 Bdellovibrionales bacterium
GACAAATCGTTGCCGATTCGCGAGCCGATCTTTTCAAAACTGCAACAACGTGTAGTTCAGCATCCTAATGTTTCGCTAAAATCCCAAACCCAGACCTTGGGTGCGGTGAAAATTTTCAGACGTACACCGGAACTCGAAGCGTAAACTCATAACGAAGTCAGATCACGTCTTTTTGTGAGTTTACCTTGGTCTCGGCAAATTTTTCTCAAGTTGCGACAATCTCGCGCCGAACAATGTCTTGAGCACAGGACGCTCTAAGCAAATCACGCTTATTTAGCCAGGACGGCCAAACCAAGGAAAGGTATTTTATTTATGCCCAATAGGCATTTGCGAGCATGGCCGCTCACCATTTCTATCTTGCTTCCTATATTTTTGTGTAGCCCGCAGGTTTTTGCGAAAGACGTAACAGTGTTTGATGTCCGTCGACCGCTAGCTATGGAGAATGGCGAAAATCTTCCCAAAGATTATTTCTTTAATGCGGGTTCGAATGATGGATTGAAACGTGGAATGCTGGTTAATGTGAATCGTCGCCAGGCACTTTATGATCAGTATTTGAATAAGTCGCCAGGTGATTTAGCTGTGCCCATCGGGCAGTTGCGTATTATTCACGTACAGCCTGACATGAGTGTGGCGCGCCTTGAGTCTATGCAAAGTCGCGACAACACTCCCAGTGCCGAGTTTGAAGCTGTGATGGTCGGTGATAAAATAGATCTTTCGACGGCCCGTATGGCGCCCCAGAAAACCGCAGCTTTAGAAGAGATGGCGATTCCGGTTGTGCCAGCGCCCGCGGCCCAGGCTCCGAGCGTGGTCGCGCCGATTGAAAAGCCGTCTTTGTCACCTGATCATGCAAAAGATTTTTCATCTGTTGCGCCGACCGCCCCAGTGAAGGTAAATACCGCGATGTGATGAACAGCGGCCACGATTTTTATTACTTACAAGTCAATATTCTCACTGAAGCCGAAGCTGAAGAGCTCTCGGCTTTGGCGTTTGACTATGGTGCGACGGGAGTTGAAGAAGATCTCGCCTTTGAACAAAAAAATCGCGAGTACGAACCGGTCACGCTCACAAAAGAGATCACTTCGATCAAAATTTACTTCGATACTCCGCCAGCGCCTGAGTTTCTCGAGGTGATAAAAGCGCAGTTCCCCAAAGCGACGACCGATTTGGTTGGCGAAAAGAACCGCGATTGGCTAGCGGAATGGAAGAAAAGTTACCAACCCTTCGCCCTGTGCGGAGATATTTGGATTGTGCCGAGTTGGTGTGAAAAACCCAAAGAAGCTCGCCAAGAGATTCGTATCGACCCCGAAATGGCGTTTGGTACTGGCACTCATGAGACCACGCGCTTAGCCGCAGGGTTTATTTATGATTTTGTAAATCACTCGCAGCCGGCGGCGCGTTCGCTTTTAGATGTGGGCACGGGGACAGGTATTCTGGCTTTTCTCGCGGAGCTGAAGGGGGTGGAAAATGTTGTGGCGAACGACATTGACCCCGAGGCTCGCCGAGTGGCGCGCGAAAATTTAGAAAAAAACAAAGCTCAGCATACGCGGATTACTGACGAAGATTTAAGTGCGGTCCCCAGTCAGTTTGATTGGGTCGTGGCGAACATTATCGATGGGGTGTTGGTGCGTTTGCAAGATGACCTTAAAAAACGCGTGGCCCCCAGCGGTCAGCTGCTGCTCACCGGAATTTTACAAGAGCGCGACGAACTGTTTCGCAGCGAATTCAGTTTTGCCGGCTTCAAAATTATCGAACGACGTGCATTAAACGAGTGGGTAGGATACCTTCTTAAAAGATCATCTTAATTAGCCACGAGTGTTGTGCATGCGACGAATTTGGATAGAACCGCAAGATATTCCGACCAACCAACAAGAGTTTGAAATCTTGGGCGATGCTTTTCATCACGCTGTTCAAGTTTCGCGCTTTCGCCTTGATGAAGAATTCGAAATTGTGTGTGGAGCTGATCACGCGATCATCGTAAAACTTATCGAAATCAAAAAAAAGACAGCTCGGGTGGCGGTGTTGCGCGAGCGCCCGCTAGTCACTTTGCAAAAACCTTATGTGAAGCTGGCTATCGGCGTGACGAAATGGGCGGTCTTTGAAGAGATTTTAGAAAAGGGGGTTGAGTTAGGCGTGCACTCCGTGCAACCACTGATTACTGATTTCAGTTTTATTCGCTCCGTTAGAGAGTGGCCTGAAGGTCGAACCGAAAGATTTATGAAAATTGTGAAGTCGGCCACCGAGCAGAGTGGCCGCGGGCCTTTGATGCGCGTTGAAGAGCCCACGGGTCTGCCGGCGTTTACCGAGCAGCTTAACCGCAATGCACAAGCGGCGGGTCTATTTGCCTATGAGGGTCGTGCCCAGCTGGGGGTGCGTGAGGCG
>JAYUVI010000033.1:0-5073 GCA_043754135.1 Bdellovibrionales bacterium
TTAAAGGCAGAGCGAACATCTCGTGCAGTTTGAAAGCCAATAAAAATGGCGCGTTCTCACCACGGCGAAAACCCTCAGAAACTTTCTTAAGCGCCGCAACCGCCATCTCGGGGTCTTTCACCAGCAAGTGCAAAATTCCACCAGCAACCAGCATGGTGCTAATCGGTGATTTCACTTGTGCGGCACTAAACGCCTGCAGCGCCAACTCGTCAGGTAGGCTAACGTTGTAGTCGAGCAGCACGTGCCAGAGATCGTGATCTTGATAAATGCGCGCACTCAAATACTCAATGAGACGACCTTCAGCGCCTTTCAATTTCGGGAACAAATTGATATCTAAATTATTATTCTTTAAATGTAGGTAAAGCCCATGGCCAAAACTGCCAACAGGGTAAACCGCGAGGTCTTCGACCGCTTGAATAGTTGGGTTGTAGTTCTCTTTGTAGAGTCGAATAAGCCCAGGGTGCGCCGAGAGCGCATGCTCTATTTTATTCATAATGGTTTTGTCGGGGTCTTGGGTCACTATTTCGACCGCTTTAAAGATCTCTTCGGTGCGATTGGGGTCCTTGACGACGCTCAAGAAAATTTTTAGAATTTTGAGACGGTTCCAGTAGTTCATAACGTTGTTCCTCCTCTTGCTTTACATTTTACTTGATGAGAGAACGAGTGGCGATTCGCGTTCAATTGAAAAGGGGAGTGACATGGACAACATCGAAAAGTCATCGAATTCACAGCGAAAATCACCACAACAAGGCCGGTCAAAAGCATTGGTCGACGCTATTCTCGAAGCGACTGTTCGTATTCTGCCGAAGGTCGGTAGCCGTCATTTGACCACTAAAAAAATAGCGGAGTTTGCGGGTGTGAGCATTGGGTCGCTTTATCAGTACTTCCCAAACAAAGAGTCGGTACTCGCGTCGTTGATCGATTTTAAAATGCACGACATGAGCGTTGCGATGAAAAAAAAGATTCAAGAAATGAATGGCGCTTCGCTTGAGCCAACCACTGACGCGTTAGTCGATTATACGATCGGCATGTTCTTAAACGAGCGCGAAAAAATTCGCGAGATTTTTATGCAGGCACCAGAGCTCAATAAAATGCCGAATGTTTTAGAACTTCGCCAAGAAGTAGTTAAAGAACTGGCGACGGTGATGGCGCACCATTCACCAGGCCGCTCACGCGAAGAGTACGTGCGCATAAGCTTTATCGCCGCGAACACTTTAATGGGTGTCATTCACACCATGCTTTATGACGAAACCCAAAATTACTCGCGCGAAGATTTAGCTTGTGAACTTAAAGTTCTGTTGAAATCTTATTTTCGGGCGTTGGGTCTAACGAGCGACGTGCCGTCTGAGTCGGCCCGCTGACCGGCCTTTTGCGCGGAGCCGACGGGCCTTCTTCGCGCAACAGCGCTGATAAGTCGTCCACATGCTTAAGATATCGCAAGCGCAGGTCAGATTTTTTGCCCGACTTGCCAGCGCTATCGATTCCAAAATTTTTTTCAATCACTTTTTTGCAGCCGTAAGGCACATAGGCTGAGTGAAAGCCGAGTTTCTCGGCTTCACGCAGACGCTCGATCGCAAAAGTCGACGCGCGCACTTCTCCGGTCAAACCGATTTCGCCAAAAAATACTGTGTTAGCTGGTAGAGCACTGCCACGTAAAGACGACAGCATCGCTGCAGCCACCGACAAATCGGCTGCGGGTTCAGAAATCTTTAAGCCGCCGACGACATTTACAAAAATATCGTTGCGGGCAAAATCTGCCTCTAAATGTTTATCGAGAACTGCCGCGAGCAAATGCACGCGATTCACATCAAACCCCAAAGATGTCCGACGGGGCATGGCCATAAATGTGCTCGAGGTCAAACTTTGCACTTCACATAACAAAGGCCGTGAGCCTTCGATCGCTGAAAACACAGCTGACCCGATTAAACTTTCACCACGCTCTGCAAGAAACATTTCTGACGGGTTTGCGACCTCTTCGAGGCCGATATCTGACATTTGAAAAACACCAAGTTCGTTGGTTGCGCCAAAACGATTTTTCTGCGCGCGTAACAAACGAAATTGATAATTAGCATCGCCTTCAAAAGCTAACACGGTGTCGACCATATGCTCGAGAGTCTTCGGGCCCGCAATGCTGCCGTCTTTCGTAACATGGCCGACTAAGAAAATGGCGACTCCGGTACTTTTTGCCACTGCCATCAACTGCGCCGCGCATTCGCGAACCTGCGAAACCGTGCCCGGGGCCGATGCAATTTCGGGAGAATAAATCGTTTGGATGGAATCAATAATTAAAACTTGTGGGCGAATATTCTGCACGAGATTTAAAATATTCGACAGCCGACTTTCACTCGCCACTTGCACATTTTCATTTTTCACACCGAGGCGTTGCGCGCGTAAAGCAGTTTGCTCCACACTTTCTTCGCCCGATACGTAGAGAACGATAAATTCACTATCAGTTTTACCGCCACGACCCACGCTGTTATTTGAGCCCGCTGTCCCCGCAATTTTTCCGGCCATTTGCATCAGCAGTGTGCTCTTACCAATACCTGGGTCACCACCCAACAAAATGTAACTGCCAGGCACTAGACCGCCGCCGAGTACACGATTTAATTCCCCTAGACCAGTATCGAGTCGGCGTGTTTCTTTTTCTTTTACACGTTCATTTAATTTTACAACGCCTGAGCTCGCACCGCCGCTCGACTCTTCGCCGCTGATGCTCCAACCACGTGCACCTTTTGGTGCTTTGGTGACGGTTTCTTCTACTAAAGAATTCCAAGCAGCGCATTCACGACATTTACCCTCCCAACGAGGGGCTTCAGCACCACAATTTTGACACACAAAAATAGATTTAGATTTACTCATTCGGCCCCCGATATTTTGCAGAAGTCTTTGGACTATGCCTTAGACTCGTTGAACCCTGCAAGCTCTTGCTTTAGCATAAAATACCGAGGGTGCGCGTGATTCAATTTTTAATTCTCATTTTCGCTTTGATGCCTGTTGTTGAAAGGGCATTGGGTGCTGAAGATTCGGCTCTGACCGGCGCCGTTCAAAAGGCGAACGCGGGTGACATCGTCAGCGCCTATGAAAAGCTTCTTAATCAAACCAACGAAGACATTGCGAAAAGCGAACATACATTTTCCCTCAATAAAGAATGGCGGGAGCAACTGCATGTGCGCTATTTAGCCTTGGGCAACTGGGCCATGCAGCAAAAAAAGTGGCCTGAGTCGCGCACAAATTTTGAGTTGGCCGCGAAGTTCGGCACTAGCAATGCCGCCCATATACAATATTTGCTCGCCCACACTTACAAAGAAGAAGGCGACGATAAAAAAGCCGTTCAGAATTTTCAAAAAGTTTTCGGCATGAACCCAGCGCAAAATATTATCTACGATACGCGCAATGAGTTGAGCGAAATCGCCATTAAAGTGGGCTCGCTCTGGCAGGCGCGCGGTCACCTGCAATCACTCGAGAGGCGTTGGCGAGGCACGGCCAAGTACCCCGAAATTTTATGGCACCTGATGACCCTTGAATTTAAGGATAATCGCCGCCACCTTGCTTGCAAATGGGCACGTAAATTGTACGCGCGTTACCCCGCCCATCCTCTCGTCAGCAGCTGGGGTGTTGACCTACAAGAAAACAGATTTAATGGTCAAACCATTGGGTGCATCGCTTCACAAAAAGAATTGAAAGAGCGCATTCGTCATCTGCGACTTTCGGGTTTAGAAGAAGTCGCGCGTAAAGAGATTGATGTTTTAAAAGGTCGGGCTCGCCCTCATGAAAAAGTCGAAGTCGACATGTTGCTGGCCGATTACCTCGAAAGCCAAGGTTACCCTGATGACGCTTTAAAAATTCTTATGCCTTACTACGAAGGTAAAAAGCGCGATCTGAGTTTTTTAAGTCTCTTCGGCAAAATCGCCGCGCGCGCGGGTGAATTTCAAGCCGCTATCGGCGTATTTTTTAATGTCTACAAAGCCAGCCCTCATTCGCATCTTGGGCGTAACGCGCTTTTTACCGCGGCTTTTCTCAGTTATCAAATTCAAGACTACGATGGTGCGGTTCGCCGGTTTGGTGAGATTGTCGAAAAATATCGGGGCTCCAGTTCAGCGCGCGATGCTCGCTGGCATTTAGCGTGGTTGCATTACTTGCGTGGCAACTATGCGGAAGCCGAAAAGTCTTACAAAGCTCTGGCGGCGGAAAAATTTTATCGGCGTCGCCGACAAGTGGTGCGCCCGTTCTCCGATGATCGCACCAAATATTGGCTGGCGCAGTCACTCATTAAGCAAAACAAAAATGCTGAGGCGACAAAATTGCTGACTCCGCTCGCGCAAGACAAATCGATGGGTTATTACTCGCTTCTGGCGCGCACGCGACTGAAAGAGTTGCCGGCGCCGGCACCTGTCGACAATCGTACGCTCACAAGTCTTGGACGGTTCAATGGGCCGACACTTTTACCTGCAGGGCCGTCGGTCAACGAAGCCGAGCAGGTCGTGAGTGTATCTAATCCTGCTATGATATTTTCGGCTACCGGTCAGCTCGAAACGGTGAGCGACGACATTGAAGAAAATATTCCAACCCCAGAAAACTTATCATCGACTGAGTCTGAAGAACCTGAAGAGGCAGACCCTACCGACACGGCCGATGCAGCGGGCCCTAAACTCGAACCCGCAGGCGATGAAAACCCCACGGCCGAAGCCAGCGATGATGTCGCCGAAGGTAGTGAAAACATACAAGTGACTCAGTTTTCTGACCCGAAACTGCAGTTGCGTTTTCAATCGGCTAACAATCTTATCGCCCTTGGCATGCAAGAGTGGGCGCGGTGGGAGCTTTATGAAATTGAACGTCGCACATCTAACAAAATTTATCTGAAAATGTTGATGGAGGCCTATAGCAAAATCGGTTCTTACAACCGCTCCGCGTACATTTCAGAGGTATTTTTTAGTCGTGAGCGGCAGCAGCAGGGCTTCAAAGAGGGTCGCGAGTATTGGGAGTTTAACTTTCCGCGGGCGTACAAAGATAGCGTTGATAAATTTGCCAAAAAATTTCAGGTGCCGGCGTCGATGGTTCTAGCCATCATGCGAG
>JAYUVI010000034.1:0-2454 GCA_043754135.1 Bdellovibrionales bacterium
TGAGGAGCTTACTCCTTCGAAAACGAAGGAGTAGGTTTACTCGATGCAAAAATATCGTTCATGGTATTTACAAGCTGAAAGTGATTTAAGAGCAGTAAAGTCTTTACGAGATGCAGGTCATTTTTCACAGTCCTGCTTTATGGCTCAACAGGCGGCAGAGAAAGCGCTAAAAGCTCTGGCGTATAAAAAAGGCTCGGATCTCGTCAAATCTCATTCGCTTGTACAAATATCGAGTGATTTAAAGATTAACGGTGAGCTTGCGCGCATTTCCCGCAAACTTGATTTATATTACATTTCAGCTCGATATCCTGACGCATTGCCTGATGGTATGGCGCCTGCTCTAACCTTTGATCAAGAGCAGGCTACTGAGGCTCTTGAGCTGGCTCAAGCTTACCTTCAACAAATTAAAAATTTGATCGGTGATGTATGAGTAGTCTTGTTCGTTATGAATCCGATTTTGACTTAACTAAACTCGATCTTGATAAATTAGAGGCTCAACTCATTCAAGCATTACGTGGACGAGTTGAACAGGCGTATGTCTTTGGCAGTTTTGCGAATCGTACGGTGGATAACTCAAGCGATATTGATTTGATTCTTGTTGTGCAAACTCATACTCCCTTTGTGAAGCGTGGTTTAGATTTTGAAGATCTTTTTGATATTCACCCTAATCTTGATATTCTTGTTTATACCCCTAGTGAGCTCAAGCGACAGCTCGAAGATGCCGTTGGCTTTTGGAAGAGTGTTAAGTCTTCAATGCGTCAGATTTTATAGGTTTGACCTCTAATTTTTTGCAGAAAGAGCCCAGGCGCGGCACTGACTAACTTTTGAACACTCCAAGTAAAATATACCCCGAGCTGACCAGAGCACAGAACTTGCTTAAATGCCCTTCATGCTTAGAAAACCGGCGAATTTGGCTCAGCGACTTTTATTGATTTTGGCACTGGTTTTTCAGAGCTTTGCGGGGCTGCCTGAAGCGCGGGCTGAAGAACAAGCCAATGAGGCGACATTAGCCCTCGCTAATTTAGCTGATACACCGGCAGATAAGATTTCACCTTTTTATCTTACCCAATACAGTGAAAAAATTAAGAAAGTCGATCTCGACCTCGATGTTGCGATGAGCCTTATGCATTTGGAAGATCAAGTAGCAGAGGGCACTAAAACTTTTGGTGTTATGGGTTTTGGCTTTTTTCAAGAAGGCAAAGCAAAGGAAATCGTTTTTAATTTTTTACTGACCATTCGACTCGCGAAACAAGGTCATGCAGATTTAGCCCAGCATTTTCTGAATCTGGCTATCTTGAAATTACATAATTTGTATCAGACTAAAGCTGGGATTGGGCCAAGCGCGGCCCATGCCAATTGGCCGCTAGCACTTGCAAATTTTTGTACTTATTTAACTTCATTTATTGATGCTGAAATCAAGAGCGGCTCACAGATTCACTACGGTAACCTTATTCATTTTGGTCAATACCTAGTCGATTCACATAGCGAACTATTTGAAAAGATCAAACAAGCAGTGACTGCATCCGCTGGGATCTCTCAGTATTCAAAATCACATTGGCTGGTTGGGGGACTGGTATTTTACGCGAGCCCTTTCAGTACTCTTGCGTTTACCGTGTCTGATTTGCTCGCCCCACATAGCGGTTTGAGCATAGGGGCTGCTTTTACTCTGATTTGTGCAGCAATAATGGCGGGCGTCTACTTCGGGACAATCGCTAAAGCGGTCTTTTCGAATTCCTTTAGAAATCGTTTTATTCTGCCAAAATTCGCAGCCTTCATAAAAGATATCGGCGATGCATCCGTTATGTGCACGGCCATATTGGCCGATCAGTACGGGTATAACGAATTCAAAAATCTTGTGGATTCGCCATGAAACTTAAAACCTGGCTTAAGATTTCGGCGGCTTGGCTTTTTGTCTACACGAGTGCATCGGCTTGGGCCTGCAGTGAATTGCTCGTGAAAACAGATTCAGAGCTTGTCGCTATGCTTGTGAACAATCCCGCACCGGCGGCGTTCGATAACGGATTGATTGTACTCTGTCTGCGTTTCGACTCAGAGTTAGTTGGACGAGTGAAAAAACTGGCGACGTCCAATAAGTCTTTAAAAAATCTTTTAAAACAAGGTCATAATTTTCGAGAAAATTTCTACCGTGTCCACCAAGAGGCCATGCCTAACGAAAACCTTGATTTTGTATTTAATCCGATCGAAGGCGTTGCGGCCTGGTTGAATGTAAAGGCGGCTTCAACTGTGGCTACGAACCCGGTTCTTATGACCGAAGCTGCGGCTGCCCGCCAAGCTTGGCAAATGACCGAGAGACAATTCAGTTTACCTATGGGTTGGACAGCCAATTTACTTTTACAGCAAAGCGCAGCCCGACCTCAGCTTCGCGCGGCGGGTGAATTTTACAAGCGCACGAAAACGCGTCTCGAGCAAAATGAAATCCCGCAGAGAGCAGTG
>JAYUVI010000035.1:0-3178 GCA_043754135.1 Bdellovibrionales bacterium
ATTTTCGGTCTGCGCAATTTGCAAGAGTTGCCGACGCTCAATGAAATCGACCAGCTTATCCCCGAGGGTATTGGTGAACCGGTTGAAGAGAAAAAGACTTTGTCAGAATTGACCGGTGAACTTTCAACTGAGGTCGGCACGCAGTCTTATTCTATAGGCGAAGAAGAATTGATTGATATTTCGAGCGAGCTTAAAACCATCGACACCACCACTGAGTTTTTTGAACAAGAAAAGCGCCGCGAGCGCGAAAAACGCGATGCCGATCGCGCCCAAGATATTCGAGAACGCATGGCGATTGGCGAAGAGGTCGACGTGAAAGACAGGCGTTGGTTGACTCGCTACGAAGTCGCACAAGCACAAGCCGCTGCGGGAGTGAATGCTGCCGTCGCCGCTGCTGCAGTCGACGCCGAAGCTGCGATTGTCGAAGCCGCTGAGCCTGGTACGGTGATCGACGCGACTGAGAACGTTGTGGTCGAAGTCACCGAGAGCTCCTCGGCACTGTCGGAAGAACCTTCGGTCGACAATGAGACCTCGGTTTAAGGTAGAGCCTGTTGAGTTGGCGAAAATAAATAGGTTGGGTTCTACCGAATGCGTTGGTCCCCGTCATCGTCTTTATCTCGCGCAGGCATAATCGCTTGCATATCGAGATAATCTTTTAAATAGACGTCAAACAAATCTGCAATTAAACTTTTCTGTTCAAGCGCAGAGCCGCCTATCAAGCGAGAAGATTCAGGCACAATGGCGTGGCATCAACATTATGCTGCGCGACCGGACCGAACCTCGAGACTGGAGTGCACCCCTAAGCGCGTTTAAGGATTTTCTTTTCAAGAAAATCCACACGTTCCTCAATAGAAGGTTTATTCATTATTTCCTTTAGTTTCATATTGAGAAAAGTTTGATACCCAATACCCAATTTTTCCGCTTCCTTTTGCGCCCACTCCATAATTTCAAAGTCCATACGGATACTTGTTTGAACTTTTGTTGTTTTGGGGTCAGCAATTGGTGATTTGCGGACTTTGCCTTTAGAAAAATCATATTCTTTCTTCATATAATTTAGCCTCCTTTTTCGTGGCTTTTCGAGCTGAGATAATACGAATTTCATCTTGATTTCGATATGCATATACAACGACCAAAAGATTTAACTTCAAAGAAAACGCGATGGTTATAAATCTCGGTTCGTCATACTTATTGTCTTCCAGAGTAATCGACTGGCGAGAAAATAGAACAGTTTGAGCTTCCTCAAAACTTATTCCATGTTTTGCTAATTTTTTTCAGCTTTGTACTCATCCCAAACGATTACCATACCTCAATGTAACCCATTGTATTTATTTAATCAACGGCTATTACAGCGGCAGGCACGGGCTGTATGGCGGCCATCGATTGCGAACGTTGGCTAGCCTTTTTGAATTCGTTTGCTTCGCGAAGGACAGCAAAAACAGGTGGTGGATTTTTCAGTAACACTGAGAGGTCGACTTTTTTCTTCTGTCCATTGTTGAACTGTATTGACAAAATCTGATCACCTTCAGCAACCACAGATTCAACCTCGATTAATTCCGCACCTTCGATCATCGATTACTCTAATGGCATCTCTTCAAAAGATACGAAGTTTAAAACCCATATTGAGCCCCTAAGGCCAAGTGCAAACGCAGATGAATAGTTAGTTTAAGCCGATTCTTGTTTCGGCACATAGGCCGGGTCAGAAACAGCGAAAGAACTTGGGTCACAAGCTAGAGTCTTTAAAAAATTAAATGTCTGAAACTTTGGTAACTTGCGCCCACTTTTAATCTCGGACAAATATTCAGGACTGACGCCAATATGTGCGGCAACGTCGCTTTGTTTGCACTTTTCACGGGTCACTACGGCATCAATGAAATGATTGATTTGAAGGGTGATCGACTTTTCCAGCAGTGAATCCATTTTTTTTGTGTCTGACATACTGAGAAGGACCTCGCCGCATTTCTGACACTGACTAAAGTTCGCGGATTTCACCAGCTGGGCTGCCGGAAAATCACGAAACGGGAAGCTCTTGCCTTTAACATCGGACTCTTTGATCTCTTTCGATCCGCATTGGCCACATCTTTTAAGACTCATATTTTTCCTCACTTTTTCGTTTCAGCCGGTAATCGGCGACCACTTCCCACTGCAACACGCGTTCAACAAAATGCTTGGGCGTAAGTTCTAAGAGCCCTGCGCATATAAAGTCAGCCGCCTCAGCCAGTGATTTCGGAGTATCAGTGCTGCTGTACACGCGAACTACTTCATTTAGCGACCGACTTGGGGCTGAAAACCAAATCGAATCGGCGAGGCCACAGCGAATGAGGGCTTGGACAGAGTTGAGATCGTGCTTTGGTGTTTGTGCCACAGAAATAATATAGCTTAATCTAGGATTAAGTTCAAGTAATTAATCTCAGATTAAGCGATTCTCTCCGCTATTAGGATCCTTTTGCCTTCGCGCAAGTAAACGTGCCGTATCGACAGCATACTAAATTGCGTTTTGAAAACTGGCGTCTTTTGGTGAGCCCTTCGCAAAGAGCTGTTCGACTCACTCCCAGTGACTGCGCAGACGCTCGCAAAGAGTAAGACTTATTGAGCGACTGTCTGCGGGCATATTCTTTATTTAAAAACTCGATTAAAGTCTTTTGCGCTTCCATAACGCTTCATATAACGGGTCATCGACCCGTTTGCAAGCGGGTCATCGACGAAACTGACACGATTTTCCGTGAGGGAATTCGGGTCACGGAGGGAGTAAGTTGATGAGTGTGAACATTGAGTCGATAAAGGCGCCAGCAAACCTCATAAAATCCCCTGCTACGTGCTTACACCCAAAATCGTATCGACAATCTTGATACCATCACAAGCCGCGCTGGTAATACCGCCAGCGTACCCCGCGCCTTCGCCACAAGGGTAAAGTCCGGCGTGCGAGAGAGATTGCAACGAATCTTTGTCGCGGGTGATGCGAATAGGGCATGAGGTGCGCGATTCTACTCCGTGCAGCTGAGCCTCTTCAGAAATAAAGCCCTTCATATTGCGCGCGAATTGTTCAATGCCTTTGACCAAGTGTTGGCGCATTTCTCGCGGTAGAACTTCGTGCAGGCCCACCGCGCGTGTACCTGAAGGCGTTGAAGATGGAAGTGCCACGGTCGAAGGCCTGCCAGCCATAAAATCCACCAAACGTTGC
>JAYUVI010000036.1:0-2862 GCA_043754135.1 Bdellovibrionales bacterium
TAGTTTTAACTTCGCACCCGAGTCAGATTTTTAAAAAATCGTTGCCTGTTCATTGGGGCGCGAAAACGCCCATGCAGCGCGGGCCGGTGGTGGCTTCGCTTAGCGATCTCACGGCACGCAACGCGATCGGCACCCATGGTGGCGCGTACTCCGTTTATCGCGCGCTCGCCACATCGGCGGGTCGGCTGCCGCATGAGTTTAAGCCTGATCTCACGAACACGGCTCCGGCTGAACCGATTGGGCCCTTCCCGAGTTGGAGTGATGCGAGCAAGATTGTCGCCATCGACCCGTGGGGTTCGAATGTGCACGCTGATTTTAAAAAATATTTTAAAGCGGGTTACGATATCAGACCGTCGATCGCCGTAACTAAAGCGCATATTTACATGCCTGAAATTAAAGCCGCCATCGATGCTGGTCGTATAAAAAAAGATGGTAAGATTGTCGGCAAAAATTATGACGTCGCAGTTACGAAAATGGCGATTGAGCCTGTATGGTACATGCCGGGGATTGCGAAACGCTTCGCCATAACCGAGGGCGAATTACGCCAAGGTCTGTTTCAGCACACAGGCGGCATGTTCCCTGAGTTAGTCACGCGCCCTGATCTGAAAATTTTCTTGCCGCCAATTGGTGGTATGACCGCTTATATTTTTGGGCCGGTCGGTAACGTTGCCGATTTGAAAAAGGAACTCACATGCCGTGTGCACGATGAGTGTAACGGGAGCGACGTTTTCGGCTCCGACATTTGCACATGCCGACCTTATCTCGCTCACGGGATTGAAGAGGCGATTAAAACAGCTCAGTCTGGCGGCTCGGGATTGATTGTGTATTTTAGAAAAGAAGGCCGCGCGCTCGGCGAAGTCACAAAATTTTTAGTGTACAACGCGCGCAAACGCCAAAAAGGCGGCGACACTGCAGCTCAATATTTTCACCGCACTGAATGTGTGGCAGGCGTGCAAGACATGCGCTTCCAACAGATCATGCCCGATATTTTGCATTGGCTCGGTATTCAACGGATCGACAATTTTATTTCAATGAGTGATATGAAACACGATGCTATCGTGGGTAGCGGAATCAAAATCGTGAATCGTGTGCCGATACCTGACGGGTTGATCCCCGACGACGCCAAAGTTGAGATGGAAGCCAAAAAAGCCGCCGGCTACTACTCGCCCGAAGGCGCGAAGAAAAAAGAAGACCTGCAAAACGTAAAAGGCCGAGGCTTGAATGAGTAGTGGTGATTTAACAGCTTCACAAAAGGCGTTTGGCACCAACGGAACGTCGCAGGAGGACTATTTGCTCTCGGCGCGAGCCGTGCGTGAAAGTGCGCAGCGGGTGTTTGACCTTTGCAAGCGCGGTGAGGGCGAGTTTATTCTTCACCTTGATAAGCTCGAGCAAGTGGCGGATTTTGTCATTAAAGTCATTCGCGAGAAATACCCTGATTTGAAAATTCCGTACCACACGCGTTTCAATCACTTTCATGTTGGTGGGGTAGACCGCGTGGCGAAGCTTGATGAAGTTTCGAAAAAGCTTCTGGCGAGTGCTCCTGAAAAATATAAAATTTCTGCAGATGAAATGGCTCTCGAGCGTGCGCGGATGATGATCGATCTCGCGGTCACGAGTGTTCTGCTCGATGCTGGCGCCGGTAATGAATGGAAGTACCGTGACCCGCATGACGGCCATATGTACTCGCGTTCTGAAGGCTTGGCGGTTGTGAGCTACAACATGTTTATTAAAGGTACGTTTTCGTCAGATGTGACTATGCCTTATCGGGCTGATGGCGCGGGCTTGATTCATATTACTGAAGAGCACATTAATGCTGGTTTTCAAGTTTCAGTGGGCAATCCTTTGCTTGGAGCCAAAGGCCGCGCTGATCTTTTGCATAAGTTAGGTAAAGCCGTCGAAAAATCGCCGACGTTTTTTGCCGGTCGTGTGGTGAGTCGCCCCGGGCACTTAGTCGATTATTTGCTGAAAACTCACCCGAGTAAAAAAGTTGAAGCCGAATTTTTATTAAAAACTGTTTTGTGTGGGTTCGGCGATATTTGGCCCGGTCGAATTATTATGAACGATGTCAATCTCGGCGATACATGGCGCCACCCGAAATTGGGTGAGGGCGCAGAGGCGTTTGTTCCGTTTCATAAATTATCGCAATGGATGACCTATTCGTTGCTCAATCCTCTCGAAGATTTGGGTTTCGAAATTTTAAATTTGAATCGTCTGACCGGGTTAGCTGAATACCGCAATGGCGGATTGCTACTCGATTCAGGATTAATCGAATCGCGCACTAATTTGCTTGAGAAGAAGCATCACCCGGATTCACGTGTGGTGATTGAGTGGCGCGCTTTGACGGTGGCACTGTTAGATCAACTAGCAAAAATTATTCAGCACAAATTGAAACTATCTGAAAAAGAGTTCCCGCTCGCGAAAGTCCTAGAGGGCGGCACGTGGTGGGCCGGCCGCAAACTCGCGCAAGAAAAGCGCGGCGGCAAACCCCCTTTTGAAATTTTAAGCGACGGGACAGTATTTTAGGTGCCAGGTTCTTTTTCCACGGACGCATTGCGTCCGTGGAAAAAAAACCTGGCACCCAATAAGAGGAACTTATGCAGAGTAAAAAGAATTTGACGATTGTGAATCACCCGCTGGCGCAAGATAAATTGTGGCACTTGCGTAATAAGCATACGCCGCCAGATCAGTTTCGTCGGCTGATCGGCGAGCTCAGCCATATTCTGGCCTATGAAATGACTCGCGACTTTAAAACTAAAACAGTGAAAGTCGAAACGCCCATCGAAAAAACCACCAATAAAAAAATCGTTGAAGACATGGCGCTCGTGCCCATCATGCGTGCAGGGCAGGCGATGGTCGATGGTA
>JAYUVI010000037.1:0-3636 GCA_043754135.1 Bdellovibrionales bacterium
CTTGAAGGCGAACAAGAGTTGGATTTTGCCACTGGCAATGATGGCGGCACAGAAGTCTCGTATTTGCAAAGTATGGCCGGGTTGAAAATCGCCTACGCTGTTGATGGTTTGTCGATTGGTCTCGACGGTAATTATTATTTTTCGCAAGAAATTGCGAGTAAAGAAAATATGCCGGGCAATTTTACTTGGAACAGCGTCACTATCGCCAATGAAAAATACAACGCCACTCGCACGCATGCGGGGGTAAATATCGGCTACCGACAAGATTTGTTATTGTGGGGTACATACTATCCACTGGCTTATCTTGATGTCCAAAGCACTTCACAATCAGGGATTTTTCACAGTGGTGATCGTCTGTCAGGTACAGGTTACGGCGGCGGACTTGGTTACACCATCAATCCCCATTTTGCGATTAGCGCCGAGTATCGCCACTTCGAATATGAAACCGAGAGTACTCAAGCCAAAAAAGATGACGGTACTAAATACAACTTAATCGTAAATGAAGCGCTCATTGTGATTAGCTTTCCATTGGCGTTTTAATTCCGTCATCTCCTGCAAACTTTTAATGCGGTAACTGACAGGCTGGCGTCGACAAATCAAACTGGCGATTGGCATTCAAGCAAGAGTAAATCCAGTAAGTTTGTTGAGCGTAACTGTAACCCTGCACATAACTGACGTTGCCGTTTTGATCGACTTCGCAAGGGTTGTTGAGCGTACACTGCTCACCATCTTCATTACCTGTGTTGTTAATAGCGACAACTTGGCGATTAGCACGATCGATGACGGGCGAACCCGAAGTACCGCCGATAGTTTCGCAACCGGGGCGCGAGTAACGAGCTGAGTTCATCCAAGTCCAATTGCTTTCACGCAATTGTGGGATAATCGCCTCAACACGACAGGTGTAACCACGCTGCCAGTAACCCGAAATCACTTCGATGTCCGTGTCGACAACGCTCTGAGCGTCATTCAGTTCCAGCGCTTCGATGCGGTAATCGGTACGAATTTGCGCGTAGGTTTTCGTGAGTTTGTAGAGCGCCACATCGGTCTGTGTCATGGTGGCATAAATGATTTCTTGTGCCGCTACACGGCCTGCATCTTGACCGTTGGATTGCATAAGGTCGAAGGTGCGAGAAGTAGGGCGATGGCTCACGACTTCACCCGGTTGTAAAAAGCCGCCACCGAGACAATGACCGTTTGTCATAATCATCGCGGCGTCAGTGTCTTGCGCGCCTTTAAAACGAATGAGGCTACCTGAGCAATTGGAAAGTCGTACAATCCCCTCGAAATTGTAGGCGCTGGTGAATGAATAGGGCAGCGGCGAAAACAATCGCTGCATACTCGGCCAATTGGTACTTGTGAGCGGCAATGCGTAGGCTTGAGCGGTGAAAACTGTGAATAGAGCTGTTAATAAAAATCGCGACATAAGACCTCCCTTTGTCAGACCTAAAACGCTAAGAAAATTTTTCGCGGTCGACAAGAATTATTGTTCGAGACGCGTGGGGACTTATGTTATGGTGTCGCCGGCCAGGCCTCGTGCAATGCAGGGTTTGATTAATCCCGCTAGGCCCGAAAGGGAGCAACGGTAGTTGAGCACTCATGTGACACGAGCCGCCTGGCCACTGTAAATTTCGATTAACAACTGAGGGTTTTTTTGGCTTATCAAGTTCTTGCGCGCAAATGGCGGCCACAGGTTTTCACCGAGCTCATCGGGCAATCACATGTCAGCCAAACTTTGTTAAATGCAATTCGCGATGAACGCGTTCCTCATGCCTTACTTCTCACCGGCCCGCGTGGCACCGGCAAAACTTCGACGGCGCGAATTTTAGCGAAAAGTTTACGTTGCCCGAATGCTAAAGATTTTTCTCCGTGCAACAAGTGCTCTGAGTGTGAAGACATCGCCAATTCTCGTAGTGTCGATGTGATTGAAATCGACGGCGCTTCTAACAATGGTGTCGATGCCATTCGTGAACTGCGCAACACCGTGGGCTTTATGCCATCATCGGGTCGCTACAAAGTTTATATCATTGATGAAGTGCACATGCTCACTGGCAGCGCCTTCAATGCTTTATTGAAAACTTTAGAAGAGCCACCACCTCACGTGATTTTTGTGATGGCGACAACTGAAGTGCAAAAAATACCGAACACCGTTCTCTCACGTTGTCAGCGCTATGATTTTCGCAAAATTTCAACTCGCGCGATTGCCGATCACATTAGCGAAATTTGTAAGCGCGAAGGTTTGACCATCGAGCCTGCGGCCGCCTGGGCGCTCGCTCGCCAAGCTGATGGTTCTATGCGCGACAGCCAAAGTTTGCTGGATCAAACCATTAGCTTTTGCGAAGGCCAATTGACTTTGGTTAAGGTCACTGAGGTTTTAGGCCTCACTGACCGTGGTTTGCTCGCCCAAACTTTAAACGCTTTGGTCACTCGCGATACTTTAGTGATAGTGAATGTGATCGAGAGCTTGTTTCAGGTGGGGCATGACCCCATTGTGTTTATGAAAGACTTGCTCGAAGAATTGCGCCACTTGATGTTGGTGAAAGTCGCACCAGCGAAATCAGCTCAAGTTGTGGATTTACCGCCAGAAGAAATCGCTCATCTGGGCGAGATCGCAAAAACTTTGAGCGAAGAAGACATCCACTTACTTTTCGATATGGCGTTGAAGGGTTCACAAGATCTTCACCGCGCACCTGAGCCACGTGTGACTTTAGAAATGATTTTGCTGCGCATGTCGATCGCGCCGCGAATACAGTCGCTGATGAATTTGTCGGCGGCTAATTTTGCGCAAGCCCCTACTGCCACCGTGGCAGTAGAATCGGCATCGACAGCGCAAGCAGCGACCACCCCAGCAACACCTGCGCCAGTCCCAGCAGCACCAGTGGTGCAAACATACACAACCTCGACGTCACACTCCCCAGCTGGTTTACTCAACGAGCGCTGGAGTGATTTTTCTGATCGCGTGCGCAAGGTGAATGGTTTGGTTGCGGCGAAGTTGGATCAACTCCACTTGCTCGAAATTCAAGGTCAGCTGGTGTCAATCGGTGTGCCTGAAAAATATAAATTTCTCTATTCGCAAGTGGCCGATGCCGGTTTTCAAAAGAAATTGGTCAACTACCTCAATACGTTTTGGGGACCTGGCCACGAAGTGAAAGTGCAAATGCAAGATCTGTCAGCTTCATTGACTTTAAGCCCAACAAAGCTACAAGAGAAAAAATTAGAAATCGAAAAAGAAGAGTACACAAAGAAAGTTGAAGACCACCCTTTAGTGAAACAAACCAAAGCCATATTCAATACCCAAATCAAATCTATACGGGAGATCTAAATGAAAAACTTCGGCGCCGGCGGCATGCAAAAACTTATGCAACAAGCCAATCAAATGCAGATGAAAATGAAAAAGGTGCAAGATGAGCTGAGCACGCGCGAATTTGAAGCCGCTTCGGGTGGCGATGCCGTGAAAGTGAAAGTGACTGGCGGTATGAAAATTACAGCTATCACGATCAAGGCCGACGTTATGGCTGCGAACGATGTCGATATGTTGCAAGATTTGATTCTCACCGCCACTAATGAAGCGATTAAAACCGCTCGTGAAACTTCTGAAAAAGAAATGTCAAAAGTGACCGGCGGCGCAGGCCTACCTGG
>JAYUVI010000038.1:0-2218 GCA_043754135.1 Bdellovibrionales bacterium
GGCCAGACCGTATCGTCGTCGGAGAGTGTCGCGACGGAGCAGCCCTCGACATGCTGTCCGCCATGAACACGGGTCACGATGGTTCAATGACCACTGTGCATGCTAATAACCCACGCGAGGCCATTTCACGACTTGAAACTCTTTGTTTGATGGCCGGTATGGAGCTCCCCGCACGAGCAATTCGCGAGCAAATTGCCAGCGCTGTAAATTTAATTGTGCAAATCAGTCGCATGAGTGATGGCAGCCGTAAAATTATCAGCATCACCGAAGTCGTCGGCATGCAAAGCGACACTGTGACGTTACAAGAAATTTTCAGATTTAAAGATGAAGGTTTTGATAAAAATCGCCGCGTGATTGGTCAGTATCAAGCCATGGGTATGATCCCCACTTTCATAGAAAAATTTGAGCAGCGTGGCATTACCATTCCGCGCAACCTATTCACCACCACTATGCCTGCAGGTGGAGCGACTGGCGCTGCTAGCGCTTCACCAAGTGGCAACGTGGGCACCGCCCAAGCGGGAAAAATGCCTTCCGCGCTACCTAAGGCGCAACCGGTCCCTATCAAAAAAGTTCCCGGCGGTGAAAACACATGAGCTGGATTTTTGGTAACGACATTTTTGTTATCCCGCTTTTCGGTATAGCCGTATTTGTTTTTTCTTATTTAAATTCTGAAAAACTTTTGAAGTTTTTTTATAAAAAAACTTTCGGTCAACGCGAAGAACTTTTTTCCTTGCTCGATAAACTTTATGTTGAAGCCGATCGCCGCAAAGTCACGATCTCGCTTTTACTTTTAAGTTTTGGTATGGGCTCACTGATTTTTCTCGCATTCTGGCCCAATGTGATCCCTGGCATTTTGTTTGGCGCTCTTGTAACCGTGTTTGGCTGGTCGATACCCAAACTATTTTTAAAAAACATGTGGGAGAAACGCTGTAATCGTATAGTCAATCAGATGGTTGACGGCATGACGATTATGGCTAACGGAATTCGTTCAGGTCTGAGCGTGTCGCAATCGATGGAGCGCGTGACCGCGAATATGGCGGGGCCACTGTCACAAGAGCTGACGCTGGTGTTAAACCAAATGCGACTCGGGCGTTCAGTTGAAGAAGCACTTAATGAATTTGGCGATCGTATACCTCGCCCCGATGTGCAAATGTTTGTGACGGCTGTTAACATCTTGAAAGAAACGGGCGGTAATCTCGCCGAAACTTTCTCTACAATCGTAGTGACGATTCGTGAGCGCCAGAAAATCGAAAAGAAGATTGAGGCAATGACTGCACAGGGAACAATGCAGGCGATTATCGTGAGCATGGTGCCTTTTGGTTTGCTAGCGATGTTTTTAATTGTGGACCCGGCTTTTGTCATGCCACTTTTCACCACGCCTTTAGGCTGGCTCGCGCTCTTGATAATGGTCGGACTCGTCGTGTTTGCTGGTGTGATGATGAAAAAAATTGTTACAATAAAAGTGTAGTACTTAGCTGAAGGAGACTCCCGACATGGCTACACGACACATCTCGTACGTTGCTTGTAAACTCTGTCTTTTTTCCTTACTCACTCTCGCCATTTTCTTCGCGCAGAACTCATCGGCGCTCGTCGACATGCGCAACGCCAATTACTCTGACAACTGGATCGACATTCAAATTAAATCCACGTCTTACGATTTACGCGTACAGCGCAGCTACAACAGTCGCACACTTTACAACGGCATGTTCGGTTTTGGCTGGTGCTCTGATTTCGAAACCAGTCTCAAAGTGACCAGCGAAAATTCGCTAAGAGTGACGGAGTGTGGCGCTGGCTTTGAAATGGATTACGTCCCCGCCACTGCCAACAACAAAAAATCTCTAGAGAGCCATATTCGCCAATTGATGAAAGAATACCGCGCGAACAACAAGGGCAAAAGCGAAAAAGACTATAGCGCGATTGAGAGCCAATTGCGTGATGACGGCGATTTGCGTGATACTTTTGCCAACGCTTATAAAATCACTTCGAAAGTGGTAGAAAATACCCGTTATGTGGCAAGCGGTCGCGCCAATGATTATATTGTGTTCAGCAACGGCGAATACACTCGCTTCATAGCCAATGGCTCACGTCAAAAATTCAACAAAGCGGGTCGCCTCACCCAAATGAGCGACATGAATAATAATTTTATTAAAGTTATGTATGCGGGCGATAAGATTGCTTCTGTTACTGAGTCGGGCACAACATCATTACAATTTAAATA
>JAYUVI010000039.1:0-5076 GCA_043754135.1 Bdellovibrionales bacterium
CTAGGAACTCGACAAACGATGTATTTTGCATGAGGGCTGAATTTTGCAATTGTGTTTTGCAACTACGAGGTCATCATAGATTCTAGATGGAATACGAATTAGGTGGCACCGTAAATTTTGTTGACGACGTTGTTGAGCATTCAGCTCACGACATTTTGCAGAACCGAAAGGGCGAACCGGGAGCTGTCGAAGGTGGCGGGCCCCGTGAAGGTGGCGTCGGCACCTTAGGCGGCAGCCAAGGTGTTATCAAAAAGCACCACGATAAATATGGTTCGGCCATTCAAGAGATTCAAAAGCAGCATGGTGGCCTCGAAGATATGCGGGTGAAACTTAATATTTCACGCAAGCAAATTTGTGACTTTTTAATGGTTGACCCTTCCGCTTGGAGTCGTTGGACTGCTGGTGAGAAGGGGGGCGATCGGTCAGCTGTACCGCCCCACGTCTATCGCACAATGGCTCTAATTATGGCTTCATCGGGAGTCCAAGCTGACAGCGCATTTACTCCTGCCACCGTCAGAGCGGTGGCCCGAGTCACCACTCCCCCGATTTCTCATAACCCGCCTCTCGATGAATACCCGCAAATGAATCAAGCGCTTGCGTCTCAAAACGAAACACTTCGTGAGAAATTAGAGACAGCGCAAAAACAAAACGAAAAATTTGAAGTTCTCACTATGGGATGGAAGATCATTCTCATCTTAAACAGTGTTTTCATTCTGTACGTTCTGTTTCGATAATCACTCCGCCATTCTCACTTCAGTACTTAAGTCTAGGTCGTTATACACCGATCTAAGTGACTGAATCTGAAAAGATTTGCGTAAGTGTTGGCTATAGATACAGTGCTAAACATTAAAAAGCGGAGCGTATATGGAAGCAAAAAATTTATCTCGCAAGAGTTTGGGCCGTATTGGCTTTCGAACCCTGCTCATCTTGCCCATCTCTACTTTTATGCTCACAAACACAGCTTGTACTCGTGAAGTTCCAACCGTGAAAAGTACGGTGACCTTGTCGTTCCCTAAATCGCGCGCGGGTTTTAACAAAGCCGGGAATGGCACACTGACCGCGAGCGCCACACCTTTCCATGTGATTCTCAATATCAATAGTACAAGCGATTCATCTACAAGCATTAATCGTGCATTCAGCAAGCACGGGCGTGGCGGTGTGATCAACACCATCGGTAATCAGTTCAATGTTGAGGTGCCGACGAATAAGCCTCTGCGCTTTCAAGTGCTATGGGTTGAGCAAAACGACCAAGGCGGCATGGCTATATATTACGGGATTGCCGAAGAAACCGTTACCACACAGACGACTGTAGATATCTTTTTAGGAGCGACGCCAATCAATGGCTCGACGCCGGTCTCTGACGGCCAAATTGGTGGCCGTATGTTGACGTCATCTAATGCTGGTCCTACCAGCCCCATTCGTATTATGTATCAGCCCACAGTCGGTCCCGCGATGCTCATAGAAACGGGCGAGATTATCAATGGTTGGTTTTCGTTATTTGGTCTCGAAGGTATGGCTCTCAGCTATAAATTAGACGACGATACTGAACTTTTTGGCGCTCCCCAAAACCTTTCTAGTTTTGCTTCGTCATCGCCTGAAAAGGTGGTGATACACGTGCCGAGCCATTGGCGCTCCATCAACTACAACTCGGGGCCGCGTGAGGTTTCAGCTGCCAGTCGTGTAGTACTTGGTTGGTTTGGTGGTTCGGGCTTCGTGACAGGCAAGAGTATCTGTTACCCTGACGCCCCTGACGTTATTAACGGCGCTTACACGACCGCAGTTGAGACCAACTCGACGCGAATTAATTTTGACTTCAACTCCACCTTAGCGACTGACGCTCACGTGGTTGGCGGTGGTGGTACCCCTGGTAGTAGTGGCGGCAGTGGTACGCTTTGTACCGCCTCAGGTACGGTTTATAGTAATTACCTCAGTGTCAACACCGGCTCGCTGACAAGTCATGATAATGTTTTGCCTATCCGCGGTGCTTTTCAACCTTACTCTTGGAATAACGGTTATGGTCGCTACATTAACGTCGATTTTGCTGGCACAACTCTAAATGTGCAGTGGAAGTACTTGCTGGATGTTTACTCAGTGAGTGCGAGCAAAGGTGTCAATGGCGCGGATGTGTATTTGCGGGTTATGACAGCGGCCAATGCCGATACTGTATTTAAAAGCTATAAAGATGGCGACGACCGCGTGATGTGTAATGAGCTTATAAATAATGGCTTTAATTTAATCTCAGCCAATCACCCCGCACCCAGTGGCGTGAACGTTGACGACAGCGTGACGTACACCGTGTCGTCAACCTCGGCTTATGATTTCGGGACAGCGTTAACTGAGGGTCGTGTGCAGATTGCAGTTTGCCCTTACGGTACGACCGGCTACGCCAATAAAACCTATTTTTCAGGTCTCGACTTTCAAAACTACATGAGCGGCGGCATTTCATCTCAGGACGCGACTTCGTTGGAAATCCAATTACCTAATGGTTCGGCCGCCGGCAAATTCGCTGCCCAAGTTTGTAACCCTGTTGAAATCAGAGGTAAGCACTTAGGTGGCCGCGGGATGTTCCCAGCCAGCTTTAGTGTCAACCTTTCGTCTTCTGATACTTCGTATACAAAATTTTTCATTAACCCGTCTGACTGTAACAACGGTACCAATGGTGTGAACGCGATTACTTCGTTAAATAATCCGATGGGCGATACGGCTGTAATTTTTGTTAAGAGTACACAAAGTAGCCCTTTGGCAGGAGTGTCTTTAACTTTCACCGACGCTGCTGCCAATATGCCTCCTGTGACCGCTACCGTTGATTATTTAGCTTTACCGACATTCGGTACTGGGCAGAACACAAAGAAATTCAAACTGCGAATGCCGGTTGGCGATTTTCGTCCTTATGCGTGTATCCCGATCACGATGGAGCAATGGTATGACAACGAAGCGGGAGTGGCGATGTTAGGTGCCTTTTCATCGAACGCAGTCATACGTGCGACGGGTATGCCAACGGGCTTCAATTTCTATGGAGACCCTATGTGTGGCGGTGCACCTAATGGAGCTGCCTTAGACTTTAACTTTGCGGGTTCGGTGATCGGTGTCACCCGTTACGTTAAATACAGTGCGCCCTATAGTGCTGTGGCGGCATCTACTAACTTCAGTTGGTCGGCGATAACTGACGGGGCGAACGTGAGCGATGCTCGCTTTATGGCCGCTCCGGTTGTGGGTATACCAGCCACCGTCGCTGTCGCCACGGGTGCAGTGACTCTTCCGGTGGACAAGCCTGGCCCATTCACCCAACTCAAAATATTTGTTCAGCAGAATATCACTTCCAATGGTTGCGTGCCGGTTCAAGTGAATTTACAGGATGTGAATAATTATTTTACCGCCGGTGATGCAAGTATAACGGTGAATTTGACGACGTCGAATGCGACAGGGTCATTTTACGCGTCAAATGTTTCAACGGTTTGCACAACCCCTCTTGGTGGTTATGGTACGCCAGCGCAGATCACGATACCCATTGGTAAAGAACGATTTGTACTTTATTACAAAGACACCGGTGGTTCGGGTACATTGAATCTCTCGGCAGTGAGTGTTTCGCCGGTAAGGTCCTCGGGGCCTGTCCCGGTTACGCTTGCCCCATAAGGTTCGAGCTCCCATTTTCGTCACAAAAAGGGGCCAACTTTCAAGTTGACCCCTCCTCTTACAGCCACAATAATGGCACCTCATTAGGAAATTGAAGAGACGTTAAAAAGACGTCGACGAAACGTTATATGAGGTGCGTAATGAATACTTTCGAACTGATCGAGAAGCATGGCGACGGCCACGAACAAGTGGTGTTTTGCCGAAATAAAGATGCCGGGCTTCGCGCGATTATCGCTATCCACAATACTGCACTGGGCCCTGCTTTAGGTGGTACGCGTATGTGGAATTACAAAACCGAAGAAGAAGCTCTGATCGATGTTCTCCGTCTTTCAAAAGGCATGACGTACAAGGCTTCTGCAGCGGGCCTTAATTTGGGCGGTGGTAAAGCCGTCATTATTGGCGATCCTAAAAAAGACAAAACCGAAGAAATGTTTCGCGCATTTGGCACCTATGTAAATTCTCTCGCGGGTCAGTACATTACGGCTGAAGATGTCGGCACCTCTGTGAAAGATATGGAATACGTATTTATGGAGACCCCTTTTGTAACGGGCATTTCGTCAGCATTTGGTGGCTCAGGTGACCCGAGCCCTTACACAGCCCATGGTGTGTATATGGCGATTAAGGCGTCGGCTAAAGAGAAATTCGGTACCGACGACCTCAAAGGTTTGCGCGTGAATGTGCAAGGCTTAGGTAATGTCGGATTTCACTTAGTGGAGTTTTTGGTGCGCGATGAAGTGCAAGTCGGCGTGGCTGATATTGACCAAGACAAAGTGAAAATGATCACCGATCGATACACTAAGGCGCAGGTTTTAGACCCGTCGACCATCGTGACCACTGAGTGCGATGTGTTGGCGCCTTGTGCGCTCGGCGCGGTGATCAATGATCAAACTATTGGCCATTTGAAGTGTCAGGTGGTGTGTGGCGGGGCCAACAATCAATTGGCGGAGCACCGTCACGGGGATGCCCTTCGCGAATTGGGTATTTTGTATGCTCCTGATTTCGTCGCCAATGCAGGCGGCTTGATGAATGTATTTGTTGAGCTTGAGGGTTATTCATCGGATCGCGCTTTTGACAAAACCAAACAAGTTTATGAAAGCCTGATGAGTATTTTTAAAATCGCCAAAACCGAAAATATACCCACCCATGTAGCAGCGAATCGGTTAGCGGAATTACGTTTGAACAAGATTGGCAATTTACGCCAACACTTACAGGGTCGCATGGCGCGACCGTTCTCAACACTAAAAGAAATGACATTACGGAGTTAATTTTTATTCAGCTCCTAAAGCTGCCAGGCCACTTTTAGGAGAGAATTATATGCATGAAAGGTATTTATGAAAGAAAAGCAGGCGACAGTCGAAGTTGAAGTATCAAGGGCGATTGATCATTTATGGAAACCCGTTTTCATTGCGCTGATCGTAGTGGTGGCGAGCGTTGGCGTGTACT
>JAYUVI010000040.1:0-5943 GCA_043754135.1 Bdellovibrionales bacterium
TTTGAAAATATTTTTATTTTGTTCGCTGCAGAAAAAATTAAAAACTCAAAATGGAAATCACAACTACTTCGATCTCCCAGGGACCTTAGCTGTTACCAAAAATTCATAATCAGTACCCGGGCCAAATTGTCTCTAGAAATACTGGCATCATATTTGATATTCCTCTTTGCGCGGCTTCGAAGCTGCAACAGGAGGAAACATGCGACTCATTCTGGTAGCAATTGGGCTCTATATGATCTGGGGTCACTCAGTTCAGGCCGAACAGCGCCACGTGAGTAACGGTAAAAACACTCAGTCACTGAAACGTCGTGTGGTCGCCCGCCATAAAAATATTTATCGCACTTACACACCTGCAAGGTCGCGCGCGTATGCAACCACTGCACCGCGATCAACACGCACTTCTACAGCACAACCCGCGCGTACAAATTTTATGCAACCAAAACGCACAAGTGCTCCACGACGCCAACGCTTAATTGCACAAAACACAAACGAACTCACCGCCACAAACATGCCCGCACAACCCAGACACGTGCACTCAATGGATAACTCACAAACCACAGTGCGCGCGCAACGACCCACCACAGAAAATGAAACGTCGACTGGTGACTTTGGCGCTGTTATTCAGCTTGAAGGCTCATCAAACTTACGTGACACCAGCGACTCTGATTACAAAGCCGCAAATACATTTCTTTTTAAACCCAGCTATAAAATAATAGAGCAGCTCACTCTCGCCGCGCGGATCGAAGCGACTAAACATTACGAAAGCGCCAATGAAGACACCGAACTTGAAAATACACAGCTGATTCTCATTGTCACTCCGCTCGAATTAAGTGGTGACCGCACCCTCGGCTTCACCTTCACAGGAGTGTTACCGACCAACGAAAAAGATCGCACCAACAACACTTTTAACGGCGGCACCGGCGCGCTTATTGACCTGACACAGAAATACTCTTTCCTCGATCGAGCCGGCTCAATCAGTTACGCCGTTTCAGGAATGAAAAACTACCACGACTTCGACCGCAACAATGCCGCAGAACCCAATTTGAGCTATCGCTTTCGCCAAATCGTGACTCTCAGACAAGATTTATCTGATAGTTTTCACCTCCAAATCATCGGCCGCTACCAAACGGGCTGGACTTATCAAGACGCCTTTAAAAGCGCGTTTTTAATTAGCGAAGAAATCAGCTACGACATCACGAAAACTTTCGCGGTTTACGTGAGCCACACCAACGACGGTGATGCCTTAAAATCTAACGGCATCGACTACAACATTAAAGCATATGACAAGAAATCGAGCAGTTTTGCGACGGGGTTAACCGCAACATTTTGAAATGGTATTTTTTAATAGGGGGAGGCGTTATGAGAAAACAGAAAATAGACCGAGGCTTACAAGTGGCCTGGGGTATTTGGGGGATGACCATCTTGATGTTGATGGTTTCGCTTGGTTGTACGAAGCCGCGAGACCTAGACACATCGATACGGGCCGCGAATAGATCAGAAGATAATAAATTTATCGCCAAAAGCCTGATTGATCCAGACGCCAAATATCTGTATTTACCGTCGAGCTTAAATTCGACACGTACGACGGGCGCGACCTTCCCGATGTACATGGGCGAAGCGAAAATTGTGAAATTACAAATGACAGAAAAATCTCTCAAGGTGATTGAGATTGATCCCGAAGACCAGTTCAGCGGTAATCCCGTCAACAATAAGCCTGTCCTGACTATACCTCTCACCCACGTCGACTACCGTTGCGCACCCGATGCCGACGGCAAGTGCACGCATAAAGAAGAAGAAGACGCTGGCAAACCTTGGGATAAACGCCGTTACGCAAAAATCAATTCAGCTGAGTTGGCTGTGCAAGAGATTAACTTTCTACCGGTGGTCTTAGCGAACTTGTTTGCAACTTGCCATGAAGAGATCGATTCCGCATTCGATAATATCAACATCGACGAAGACTCGATTAATATCGGCATTGAAAAAACATATAAATCGCGGCTAGGGCTGAGCGAAGCAGGTTCAAGGTGTAATGTCGAAATAAAAGGTGGCCTATCGGACCTCACATTTCGAGTGCTTTACCAATATTCACTTGTGAAGTTAGACAAACTCACGTCGCCTAACTACAAACCCGTAACCTATTCGCCCAAGGAGAAATCAACTTTCGGTTTCTTCGACACTGAGACTTTAAAACTCGATCGCGACAACAACGCCAATGAAACGGGCAAGAAAGTTTTCTTGAATCGCTGGAACCCCGCCAAGAAAAGTGTCGTTTACCATTTGTCGCCTAATTTTAATAAACCAGAATACGCCGCCATAAAAGCCGAAACCTTTCGTGCAGTGGCAAACATCAACCACTCACTCAAAGCTGCGGGCGCCGACATGCAAATCGATTTGCAAGGCGCTCTACCTGACATGAACCCTGGGGACCTGCGCGTGAACTCGATCGTTATGGTTGAGGAGCCCGTGAATTATGGGATTTTAGGTTACGGACCCACAGCGGCGAACCCACTCACTGGCGAAATCGTACATGGCCGTACCGCCATGTATTTGGGTGTGATGAAAACTGGCCTCAAGCGCACGTACGAGGACCTCGTAAAAGATTATAACGAGAAAAAAGCGGACTTAAATGCTCGCGCTACAGAAATCAAATTTGACCCACAGTTTTTGCAAGAGAATAAAATCCGTATTGATCAAATTAACTCGCTCGCTGAGCGCATTGCGCACCCGAAGCAAGATGTAAATCGCGGCGTGAGTCGTCGCTTAGCCTCGGTCAATCGCAGCGAAATCAAGCCTATTCAAGATCTAGCTAAGTTACAAAAAGGCGCCATGAAACTGAAAGAGCGTCGGTTGAGCTTGAACATGCTGGCCGAGCACCCTGATGATGAGAGCCTGCGCGAGCAATTTTTCTCAACGAATTGTTTCTATAGCACCGATTTTTTCAGCATCGACGCCGCGGTCGAAGCTTCTGTTGAAAAGGTTATCGAAGAAGTTGGGGCCAAGCCATGGTTAGAATTAACGGACTCGGAAAAAGACAAAGTCGTGAACACGCTTCTGCCGTTTGTATGGGGCCCAGTTTTGATTCACGAATTAGGTCATAATCTCGGTCTACGACATAACTTTGGCGGCTCAGAAGATAAAGAAAATTTTTACTCAGACAAAGAGCTCGAAGAAATGGGCACTAAGCGTAAATTCGTTTACAGCTCGATTATGGATTACGGTTACCGCACTACGAACGAATTGCAAGTCATGGGTAAATACGACATTGCCGCTCTTCGTTTCGGTTACAAAAACGAGCTTGAGACCGCCGATGAACAAGGCCAACCCACAGGCCAATATGTAAGCCTTGAAGACTGGCGCAAAAACCCCGCGACTAAAATTCGGGATTACCGTTACTGCACAGACGAACATGTTGATGTAAACCCTGGTTGCAAACGCTTTGATGAAGGCACATCGCTAACCGAAGTTGCACAACACTGGGTGCGCATGCACGATGAATCTTACCTGCGCCGTAACTTTCGTAACGGTCTCGAAAGTTTCTCGCTCTTTGACGACGCGACTCAAGTCAGCAAACTGAGCTTGATCTTCAGAAGCTTGCGCGCCAACTTTGAGCGCTACGAAGATATCAAAAAAACATACGGTTTAGACGACAACGCGGCAGAATGGCAGAGTGCTGAGTTTTTAAAAGACTTGAAGCAAGCTACACAGATCGCCGCTCGCTTCTTTATTAAAGTCATGCAAACGCCTGACACTCTTTGTGCTTTAGCGAAAGCCACAGACCTCAACACGATTGTCGCAGTAGTGCCACTCCGATTGATAACAACCAACGCCATCAGCTGCTCTGACAAAGAGAATGTGCGGTTGAACCCGGCCTTCGCTGTTGTTGGTCAGGCTGGTAAATCGTTCCAATCACTTAAAGACCCGCACTCTGATAACGCTTACATGGATCAAGTCGACGTGCGGGGTATTTGGATCGATAAACTTATGGCCGCAGAAGCTCTTACCAATCGCTTAACAGGTATTTCGTCATTCGATGAATTTACTGACAACTATCTCGACATGGCCGACATGCGCGATGAAGTGCAAAAGGCTTTATCAGGATTGTTACTGGACGAAGTGGTTGCACCTATAGAAATTAAAACCACAAGTGGTCAAACACTCGCCACTGAGGTTCCGGTACAGTTGTATAATGTGAAGGCACGAATGAACGGCCATAACATTTTAGCGCCTTTGCACGGTGGCGTAAAAAGAGCGTTTGGCATACCGAACGTGGGTATCGACTTTCAAGCGAAGCTCGCAGGCATCTTAAAACAAAATTTGCCCTCTGGAGCGCAAGAAAGTGATGCGACATCGCTGATGAACGCTACGGCTGCGCTTTCGGGTTTGCCTGATGGCTCTGAACTTACAGGTTACAAAACCACTGATATCGGCCTTAAGCGCATTTATGTGAATAGAAAATCAACCGTGTCGTTACAAATGGTTGATGATCACATTGCCGTAAAAGTGCTGAGTCAGCTGAAAGCAGAGAAAATCGCTGAAATTGCACAGGCTGTGATGGAGAATAAACCTCTAGCTGAAGAGGCTACAGATACCGAAAAAGCCGCGTACGCTTTAGGCATCGAAACCTTGGCGAGATTTTTAAACGGCGACTTACAAGATAAGAGTTTTTACGAGCGTATGCTGGGCGCACTCTCCGATTAAGCAAGCGTGACCTATCTGAGTCAAAGGCCGACCGCAAGGTTGGCCTTTTTTTAAAGCTCGTGAAACTGTGGCAAATTCTTCTCGCTCATTAACGCCAACGCATAGTGAGCGGGGAGAAACCAAGAAAGAGCTTCTAAGATACCTTTGTGTTCGCCGGCCTGAGGTTCACCTAATGCTTCGAGCGAAAAACATAAACTGTATTGATCGCGCTTTTCGTGCGGTTCATTTAAGACCAAAACTTTCATTTGTGGAGTACCGTTCTGTTTGAAAAATTCGCGTAGAACCGTACGCGTATATTCAGGCAAGTAAGCCGTGCTCGGGCTACCAGAGTGAATGATCTCACCACCCGTGTACTCGAGTTTACTCGAGACTTTCACCTCACGGCCCGAAAGAAATTCACCACGCTCACGAAAATTCCAAATCATCCCGTAGGTTAAAACATAATCGGGCGTTTCTTTTTGCGCGTTCAGCACGAGGCCAATGCCTCGCTCTGAAAGCCAAGAGAGCAGAGCCCCCGGCGATTCTGACCCTTCAGGGTCAACCGCAACTAGTAAATAAGGCCAACCATCAGGGCCGACTACAGGCTCTTCGTTCAAAATACGAAAACGTGCTGTGCTTAATGCTCGCAAAAAATCCCACTCCCATTCCACATCGCGATTTTGCTGTTCTGACTGAAGCATTTCATAAACATCGGGAGCATTGGCCATGTTCACCTTCCAAACATTGATCGTCAAATTTTACAAAGAAAAATACTGCCCGATTTATTCAATTTTCGCGATTAATTTCTAGTGTTTCTTAAATAAAAAAATCATGAGAAAATATTCATGCCATTGGTTGCGCAACTTATGGTATTCATACCTGTCCGCAGCAGCTGATTCTCTAATTTTCAAGAAGGGTACCTCATGAACCGCTGGTTTCTCTCATTGTTGTTTTCCATTCTGTTGGGTCCCGCAGGTGCACGGGCTGATGTTCTCATCGAGCCCTATATAGGCTACATGGCTTCAAAATCTACGGGATCGGTTAATATACCGGCCCTCTCCACACCCAAATACGACGTCGATTTTTACACGAAGGGCACTGTTGCCGGCTTAAGACTCGGCTATAGCATTTTGCTCCTCTCATTCGGAATTGACGGAATGGGGGGCAGCCTTAGCTCTGGCGACAGTAATTATAAAACTTCAAATATAGGAGGCTTCGTCGCCGTGGACCTCCCCATCTTTATGCGTGTTTATGCGACCTATTTTT
>JAYUVI010000041.1:0-5831 GCA_043754135.1 Bdellovibrionales bacterium
TAAAGTTTCAAAAGCGAAAAAACGACCGGTACGAGTAAATGTTTGAACTTCGTCGAGCCAGATCGGAATTCCCTGTTCTTTACAAAAGTCGAGCATAGGTAAAAAGAATTCACGAGGCGCCGAATTATATCCGCCTTCACCTTGCATAGGTTCAAAAGTGAAACAGCAAATATTTTTACCGTGTTTCGCCACATGTTCTTTCACCACGCTCAAAGATTTTTCAGCGCTCATCGCGGCGATACTTTTATCGAACCATGGCACTCGCAAAATTTCATTATAGTCCGGTAAACCCACTTTGAACCCAGGGTTGTCAGTGAGTTCAGCCATCATCGTTGAACGACCGGCGAAAGCGGCTTCCATCCCCATAATCATACGGGCCGGAGTTTTTTTCTGACGACAAGCTTTCAATGCGTTTTCGTTCGCCATAGTTCCGCAAGTGGCGAGCCATACATTTTTCAATCGACTATTGCGGCTGGCGATTTCGATTAATTTTTTGCTGAACTCATAATATTCTTTGTTGGGCTCAAGATTACCTTGCACCACGATGTCACTCATCGCTCCACGTAGAGAAGCGGCAATCACGCGCGGGTGGCTGTGACCCATAATGTGAATGCCAATCCCGTTGATCAAATCAAGTTTCACGCTGCCGTCTTCGAGCTCAACATAAGGGCCACGACCCAACCCTGTTCCAATGAAAGGGAAGAAAAGTGGGCGACCACGAATAGCTCCAGCCTTTTCAATCATTTGCTTGGCTAAGGCTTCGCGCTCAGGGTCGGGACCACGCACACCTTCAATTTGCGAAGACGCCGCGACGACTTCTTCCACTAACGAATTGATCGTGGATTGAATTTTATCTGATTGTTCAATCTTCTGGCCCTTTGTCGCTCCCATACATATACCTCATATAATGATTTAGCCGAAATTTTAGCCTTCGCTGCAAGTGAACACAAGGCGGTCCTTGAAGAATCCTTCGAGTACGCCTAATATTTTCCTCTATGAGACTTTCGGTTTTATTTGCATTGGTTTTGAATCTTTCATGGTCATGGGTTTACGCCGCTGACGCCCCTTTTGAGAGTCCATTTTTTTCAGGCACACATTTCTTACAAGAAAGTAAATACGAGGACGCTGCTAAGCTCTTCGAAGAAGAATACAGAAAAGGGAACGAGTCGGCTGGATTGCTCTATAATTGGGGTCTAGCCGCTTATAAGTTAAAAAAAGTAGGCCTCGCCGTTGGTATTTGGCGCAGAGCATTATTTACCGAACCTGAAATGGTCGGTGCTCAGCAAGCCCTGGCGTTTGTCATTCAGGAGATTCCTCAAACTTTTCAACAAGATGACTTAAGTTTGTGGTCTTCTTTTCGAGAGCACGTTTTGTTACGCTTTGGGGTGAATAAATTTTTGGCCGTTTTGTGGCTACTCCTGCTGCCTGCGGGTTTTTTGCTGATTCGTTACTTTGGTCAACGCAAGGTCGCTTTCAAAATGAATTCGCCTCTGCCACCGGTGCCCGTGATCGGTGCCGCACTTATGGTGTTGTTCTGTTTACAGCTCCTCACCACGGCTTTAAAAGTGGTCACGCTTTTTGAAACCCACGCTACAGTTGTCGCAAGTCCCGCCACTCTTCGCACGGGTCCCAGCACTGAAGATAATTCCATTTTTGATCTGTTTGAAGGCTTTGATGTCCGCGTGCGTGAAGCGCAAAATTCGTGGGTTTTGGTTTCACTGCCCACTGGTGTTTCAGGTTGGGTGCAAAGTGAGGCTCTTTTTCAGCATAGCGGTAAGGCCAAATTATGGTGAACTATTTGTGGGATAATCTGTTTCGTCGCGCCTCACGTGATCAAGAAATAGAAAAAATTTTAGGTGAAAATTACATTTTTAAATCGCTGGCTAAGTCTGATCTGTTTTTGCTCAAGGACCTAGTGCATGTGCGCACCTATAAACCCAGCGAGACGGTTTTTTCGCAAGGTGAACTCGGCGTAGGGATGTACATTGTGATCACCGGCACAGTCGATATCAGTATCGAAGATTTAAGTACCGTCGATCAAGTTCGTCGCGATGTTTTTGTGACTCGGCTATCTCGCGGTGATTTTTTCGGTGAAATTTCTTTAGTTGAAAGCGCGGGCCGACGTACCGCCACGGCGACTGCTGCTGATGAAGTGACTCTAATTGGTTTTTTTAAGCCTGACTTGGCTGAAATCGTGGAGCGCAACCCCCGCATGGCAGTGAAAATTCTCTCACAGTTGAGCGAAGTCTTGGGCCGCCGCTTGAAAGAAACGGCTGATCGTTTTGGTGAAGTCAAACGCGAGCTCAAAGAAATGGGGCGCTAGAAGTGGAAGCCCCTGAACGCAAATCTTATTTGCGTCGCCAACTGTGGATCAAAATGGTCGCTTTTATCGGCACCATTATTGCCGGTCTGGCGGCATTGCTGCTAATTAAAAACCTTCTGCTTTCATTCGTCGTGGCAGTTATCATTAGTTACCTGTTGTCGCCACTGATTTCTTATTTAGAAGGCACCGGCCTTAGCCGCATAATTGCCATACTCTTGGTATATTGCTTCATTATCACTCTTACCGGTATTTTCGTCGCCATTGCCACGCCTTTTTTGATCGAGCAACTTACGGCTTTTCGTGAACAACTCCCCCAATATGTCGATGGCACGGTTAAACTTTTCGAGCGCACTGCTCATGCGCTGCAAACATTCAGTGGCGGTATTGTGCAAGTCGACATCGGCGAAAAACTGCGTCTCTTTTTGACTGATCAGTCTGCGACAATCGTGCAGGTATTGCCGAGTGCGGTTTCATCTTCTGCGGCGGTCCTTTTTCTTTCGCCTCTCCTTGGTTTCTTTCTTTTAAAAGATGGTCGCCAGTTTGCCCGCGCGATTTTAAAGCTCGTACCCAATAATATTTTTGAACTCACTCTGAGCTTGCAGCACGAAATTAGCGAACAGATCGCCCATTACTTGCGCGCCCGCTTACTGGAGTCCCTAATCGTCGGCTTTGTCTGCTGGATCGGCTTTTTGGTTCTTGATGTACCATTCGCATTTCTGCTAGCCGCTTTTGCAGCTATCGCAAATTTAATACCTTATGTGGGCCCTCTATTTGGCGCGGCGCCAGGGCTTATTTTGGGCTTTGTGAACCAAATGCCCAGCATGGCTATTCTTCTCATTTTGTTAATTTACGTCTTAGCCCAGATCATTGATAATTTGCTCGTAATACCCCTGGTGGTCGCCCGCGTCGTCAATTTGCACCCCGTTACGGTGATTCTGGTGGTGCTTTTAGGCGCACAGGTGCTGGGTATTTTAGGTATGTTTATTTCGATACCGGTCGCGTCGGCTATCAAAGTGACTTTTCGAAATGTTTATAGTCACCTCACTGATCACAGCGCGTAGGTTTTGACTCATTTCGGCCCGCCCATTAGACTACAGGCCTATGTTGAAAACTTTTTATTACTTCTTAACGAGTGTGCTTTTGACTTCACTTCTGGCTTGCTCAAGCAGTGAAAAAATCGATACGAATTCTGCCGAGGGCGCCTACAAGCTCGCGCAAAAATATGAAAAAGACGAGCGCTTCGAAGAGGCTATTAATTACTACAATGAAGTAAAGAATAAGTACCCATACAATCACTTGGCCACAGAAGCCGCTTTACGAATCGCCGACATCGAGTATCAACGAGAAAACTATGCTGAAGCTGAGACCGCTTACAAACTTTTTAAAGAATTTCACCCCGATCACCTTAAAACTGACTATGTGACCTTTCAACTCGGTATGAGCGTGTTTAAACAACTACCACCCACTACAGATCGTGATTTGAAATTGGCAGCGACGGCCATCGATTATTATTCACAGTTGCTTTCTCTATACCCTAATAGCACCCACGTTAAAGAAGCCAAGAAACACAAGCGCGAAGCCGAGCAAATGCTGGCTGACAAAGCCTATTACATTTCTGATTTTTACTTCACCCGTGAATTGTGGGAGAGCGCTCTGGGCCGCTTCGAAGATATTATGAGCAACCACCCTGGTTTTGGTTACGACACTAAAGCTCTCTACGGCGCGACGATTGCGGCTTACAAAATGAAAGACGTGGACAAGGCTAAAACCTATTTTAAGCGACTGCTTGCAGAGTACCCTGACTCTCCCGAGATTGAGATCGCACGAAAAGAGTTGTCAGATGGATTCTGAAATAGCTGGCGAATTATTTATAACAGCCGAAGACCATTTTAAAGAAAATCGCTATGCCGAAGCGGAACCTATTTTGAATCAATTGGTTTTGAAAAACACCAAACGCCCGGAAGTATTTCATATGCTGGGCACTATTTATTATGATGATGGAAAATTTAACAAAGCCATTCGCTCTTTCAAACGCGCTTTAGAAATCGATGCTGGGTTTACTGATTCTTCTATCGGCTTAAGTATTATTTTGAATGATCTCGGCCGTTACGAAGAAGGCCAAAAAGTTTTTGATGAAGCCCGCACTATGCTTGCGGTAAAAAATCAAAACACCGACGCGACCGTAAACGAAAAATTTGCCACCAAACACGATGAGTTGGGCGAACTCTATATGCGCCACCACCGTTTTGAAGACGCTCTCGAGCAGTTTCAAAAAGCTTATCAAATGACAAGCTTGCGACGACCCGAAATCGGATTAAACATTGCCGATTGCCAAAATCGCTTAGGCCAACTTTCTCTCGCCATCCGCGAACTGCGCTTAATTGTGCGCGAATACCCACATTTTGTGCCGGCGCGTCTGAAGCTCGGTAAGTATTATTACGATTCACACCAGATCCCCGAAGCTATTGAGCAGTGGGAGCACGTTCTGCAGTACGATGCCCAAAACTCAACCGCGCACGATTTCTTAAGGCTCGCGCAAACTGTACAAGTCACCAACCTCAACACCCCTTCACTCGAATTGTAAGGACACCCAATTATGAAAAAAGCAGCTCAAGCTACCACGACAAATAAAGGACAAATGAAAGATAAAATGGTGCCTTTTATTTCGGCGAGCGAAATAGAAAAGCTTGTGGGCGACTTGGCGAAAAAGATTGAAAAGGAATATGCCGGCCAAGAGATCGTAGTCATTTGCCCGCTCAAAGGCTCATGTCTTTTTGTCGCTGACCTCATACGAAAAATTCAATTACCTGTTGTAGTGGATTTTGTGCACCTCACTTCCCCAAAGGGCGAAGGCGTACGAATTTTGAAAGATATCTCTGTCGATGTAACAAACAAACACGTGATTATTGCTGAAGAGATTGTCGATGCTGGTCGCACATTAAGTTTCTTACGCAGTCGTTTGCTTGCTGGTATGCCGAAGAGTTTAAAAATTGTGGCACTACTTGATAAACCGGCTCGTCGTGAGTTGCCGATTAAGCCTGACTTCATTGGCCGAACCATCGACGATCGCTTCGTTGTCGGCTACGGGCTGGATTCAGAGGAGCTCGGCCGCAATTACAAGGATATTTATAACTACGCGAATTAGTTTTTAGTTTTATTTCGAGATTCTCAAAGCGCCCCTGCAAAATTCCCTATACTTGTATCATCTCCCCGCCGCGAAACGCCCGACCTTAGGCGTATGAGCACGTTGGAGACACCCCTTTAAAAGGTCTTATAGCTCAGCAGCTTTGCCACTATCATCAGCACAAGCCAGATGATCGCTAACACTACTTTAGTCAAAAGCAAAAACCTCCGAACACGTAAATAAGTTGGTTTACGCATGTGGGGCACCTCCTTTCTGCGAAAGGAGAATCCACCAAAGGCGAATCTTGCAGGGGCAGGGTTCGCTTTTGCATTTTGAAGGCCTATGCTAAATCTTAATTAGGGCGCGCTGCCAAATGCCGGCCGC
>JAYUVI010000042.1:0-3815 GCA_043754135.1 Bdellovibrionales bacterium
CTGCCGCATTGGCTACGCTGCGGCAGGCTTTTTGAAAGAGACCACCGATCCTGATCGCCGTTGGCGCATTCTCATGGCGCTATGTCGCGAGAACTATCCGCAAGCCGAGAAACTGGTCGTGAAAGAGTTGAAGACTGATAAATCAGATAACGGTGTAAAGAGTGCTCTCGCTTGTCGCGTGGTCCGACCCGTGGCTGAGCAGAAAAAAATGTATCTCAAAAATGTGACGGCTGAAAAGATCACTTACTCAACAGACGAAATCTCGCGTATTAGCCGCAATCTCTTCCCGCCCAAGCAACGAGATTCGCTCGTGCATTATCGCAGTGAAATTGTGCAGGCTATGAAAACCGTGTGGCCCAAGCTAGAGGGCCCAGTGAGTTCACGCTTGACGGCGGGCCTGGTGCCGCTCAATTGTACGCCCGACCTCAATAAAGATATGAAGACTTTTATGGAGAGTGAAGAGGGCAAAAAATTACCGTCATTTATGCGCAAACCGCTCACCATTAAATACGATGCCGATCTTCGCTGTGTAGCTATTCGCAAGTACAACAAGGATTAGGCAGAAGTTTAGCGCCTACACTCGAGCGGGTTCACGAGGCCATTTACGAGTATTTCTCTCGTCTCGGCGAACCTGACTCGCGCAAAGCTCGGATTTATGTGCAAAAATTATTTAGTGCAGAGGGCATGAAGTTCACTACGGCTACATATTGGCAGTGGGTGCAGGCGCTGCGTATAAATATGTATCCATCGGGTTAAGTTTGTTGCCGCTATTTTGAAAGTCGACTAGTCTGCCCCCGTTTCGTTTAATCAAAGGGGGGTTCATGAAAAAATTTCTTTTCGTATTGGTTTTAGCTTTCAATGCACAGGCTTACGCGGTGACACCTGAAGGTCTACTTTCAGGTGAAATGTTGCTGGATAATTGGCGCGGACAGTTCCATAATTTGTTGCGCGGCACGGGTCTCGATGATCGCTACCAAATTGGTGAAGAGTGGGGCAAAAAACCTGTTACTCCCGCTGATCTCGATTCAGATGTATTTTTCAAACGAATGGCCATGGCGACCGCGCGCGTGCGAAGTGGCGGTACCGGCTTTTTCATTGGTCAGTACAATGGTCGTTATGTGATGGCGACGAATCATCACGTTTGCCCGTCGTCTGATTCTTGTATGGTGCCGAGCGTGACGCGCTTCCCGCTACTGGGTGAAATGCAAAACGATGCTGTGGAATTTTATGGTTCATGGCCTGAAATCGATCTTTCATTGTTTGCGATCAAAGTGACTGACGTACAAGCTGAATCTTTAAAGGCCGTGGCTTCGCCATTTAGTTTTGGTGATGAGTTGCACCGCGGTCAGCGTTTAGTAACCATTGGTTTTGGTATTGCCGATAACCCACAACGCCGTATGGTCGCCAATCGCGATGTCGATTGCGTGGTTTTCAGTGGCGAGGCTGAGTATCGTTTGATGGCCGACCCTGACGCTTTGAACCCTGGCGAATACAAGGCTTGGTCGTTTGCCAATGGTTGCGATGTTTCGCACGGGGATTCAGGTTCAGCGATGATGGATCGCGATACCGGCCGTGTGATCGGCATTATCTGGACAGGTCGTATACCGAAAGACCCGAAAGTCCAATCAGCGGCCTATTTGCAAGATTTGTTGAGCCAACCGACTGAAGATGTGTGGACACAGCTTTCATACGGCGTGCCTGCGGTGCATATGAAACCGTATTTGGAGGGCTTGCTCAAGCAAGGAAGAATTGCGCCGGAGCATACAGCCACTATACGATTAATCCTCGATGGAATTCAGGATACGAATTAAAATAGCGATCTACTTCGTTGGCCGGTCGCTCGCTTGTGCGACGTGCTCCGACCCGACTGGCCCCCGGCAAGTCGGGATTGCACGCCTCCGCGCTCGCTCGCGGCCGCCTCGTATCTCATCTATTTTAATTCGTATAGCCAACGATCTGTTTTCCGCCCGCGCATGTATAATATTGGTGTTTGCATTTGTACTGAGTAGTGTTGTGTTTATTGGCTGTGCGCGGGCACCTATAAAATCTGTCGATGAGGCTATGCGACTGGCAGAGCCTCCCGCGGTTATACAAGATGACCTGGGCTTGCTCGATCTGGCGCAAGCTCTTAGTAAAAATCTCACCCGTTTAAAACGTTATACTCCGGCTGGCGCGCTCATGCAGTTCGGGCCTGCGAATATCACGCGCGAAGAGTATGTGGCGGCGATCGAAGGCTTGATCGCGGCTTTAAATGCAGACGCGTCGGGCGCGCTTTATGTGAAAATGTTGCGAGAGAAATTCGATTTTTACGAAGTCTATGGCGGCGACCGCTGGGGTGATGTCTTTATTACTTCTTATTTCGAGCCGGTTATTCAAGGGCGAAAGAAAAAGAAAAAACCATACACGCAAGCACTCTATGGCGTGCCCGGCGATTTGGTGTCGGTGAACATGGGTGAATTTGCGAAAACTTTTCCGAATTTGCGACCGTATCAGATGGGCGTGATCGAGCAACAGTCGCGTGAAGGAGTTTTGCGAGGGCGCAGTTTGCGCACGGGTGGTGAAGTCGATTTGCAATCTATCGTGCCTTATTACTCGCGCCAAGAGATTGATGACGATCGCACGTTTTGGCAGCGGGCGCCGATACTTTGTTATGTTGACCCGATCGATGCGTTTTTTATGCAGATTCAAGGTTCGGGGCGGGTGCTGTTGCCCGACGGTCACGAAATTAAAGTGGGCTATGCCGCACAGAATGGTCACCCTTACAAACCCATCGGTAAAATGCTTTTTGATGTGATCCCGAAAGAGTCGATGAGCATGCAGAAAATTCATGATCACCTGCAGTCGTTGCCTTTAGATGAAGCTCGCAAAATTATGAATGCAAACCCAAGTTATGTATTTTTTCAAAGGCGCGAATCTGACCCGCTGACTTATTTTGGCGCCGAGGTGATACCCGGGCGCACAATTGCAACTGATCAAAAGTATTTTCCCAAGGGGGCGCTTGCTTATTTGGAGTATGAACGACCTGAGTTTGATGTGGTCACTGCTGAAGAACTCCCGCAATTTAGAAAAAGCTCGCGTTTTGTTTTGGATCAAGATACTGGCGGTGCTATACGTGGTCCCGGTCGCGTCGATTTATTTTGGGGCAGTGGACGTGAGGCCGCGCGAGTCAGCGGTGTGATGCGAAACCCAGGTCGTTTGTATTATATTTTGCCTAAGCGAGGTGCGCAGTGAGAGTGGTGAGTTTAAATGTTGGGTTTTTACGGTCGGTGGGAGTGATGGCTTGGGCTGGCTTGAGTGTGGCCGCCGTAGTTTCTGCTGGTTTGACTGGTTGTTCAAGCGGTAGCAAAAAAACAGATGCGGTAGTGCCGCCAGTATTTTACGGATTAGCGGAAGTGCGACCTACTCACGGCAGTCAAGTCAGTGGCCAAGTTTGGTTTGCTGAGTCTTTTGGTACGGTGAATGTGGAAGTGAAATTGACAGGCTTAGAGCCGAATTCAAAACACGGTTTTCATATTCACGAATTCGGCAATTGTTCATCTGCGGATGGCATGAGTGCCGGTGGACATTACAACCCGGGCGGGCACACGCACGGCAATCACACCGACGAAGCCCACCATGCTGGTGATTTAGGTAACGTGGTGGCCGATAAAAAAGGCGAAGTAAAAATGAATTTCTCGGTCGAGAGGTTGAGCGTGAATGCCCAAATGGCTCCAATTATGGGTCGCGCGGTGATCGTTCACCAAAATGCCGACGACCTAGTTTCACAACCCGTAGGCGGCGCAGGCGCACGAATAGCGTGCGGGGTAATCGGCGCG
>JAYUVI010000043.1:0-10338 GCA_043754135.1 Bdellovibrionales bacterium
TGAGGAGCTTACTCCTTCGAAAACGAAGGAGTAGGTTTACTCGATGCAATCTCATCGCCAGTATAGACGCTGGCTTAATTTATATTTTGTGGTGACCGGCGTGTTGCTGCTTGCAATGGCTTACTTTGCTTTGCGTTCTTACGTACAAGATTCCGAATTCTGGTCAATCTCTCTTAGTAAAGAACTTTTCAATTTTCAGACTCCGCAATTTAGTTTGTATTACAAAACACCTTTTTACTTGTTGCTGCATCTAATTTCAAAACTCGCCACTGACAATGTCATGGCTGTCATTCTCGCCCGCGCCGCTTTTGTGGTTGTGGCATGGCTGGTGGTTTGGCAAACCTATTTGATCGCCCTGCTTGTGTTACGTCGTCGATTGTATGCTTACATCAGCGTGATTCTATTAATGAGCGTGACTTATTTCAGTGTGCATAGCGTGCAGGTGCGCTCTGATATTTTATCATGCCTATTTTTTTTAATGATCTGGCGACAGCTATTAGGAATTGGTACTGCAAAGGCCAACGTCTTAAGAATTTTTTCATACTCGCTCATGATGATGCTGGTGACTCCGAAAGCTATTTATTTTGCTCTCATTTTAGGCGTTTATATACTGGCAGAAAAAAAACTCGATCCCCCTCTAAAGAAAAAACTAGCCGCAAATATTTTTAGCCCGTGGGCAGCAGTCAGTCTTTTGCTGTTAATTTCAGCTTTTGGTTTAAAGAGTTCAGTTGCAGAAAGTTACACCGTTGCGCTTGAATTTTTTAAAAATAACCTCGCCTATGGCTTTAACGATCTTTACCCCATTTTCATTCTTATTCAAAATAACATGCTTTTTATCCTTCTTTTCGTTGTCAGTTTAATTGCGGGGTTACGTTCCAATCGCGACACCACTCTCAAGTACATGACTCTTACGGCACTCGCTGCCATAGCCCTACACAACCAGCGGATGCAATTTTTTATCGCCGCTTTCTTACCTATTTTTTGCATTTACGTAGCCGCTTTTCTAAAAAGCACCATTCATCGATACAAAATTAAGCCCACCTGGTGTCATGCTTTGCTTTTTTTCGCTCTTGGCAAAATGATCGCTGCGGGAGTGATCATTGAATCTCGTCACTCAAACGAATTGCAGTTACAAACTATCAGTGCCATCGAGGACTACCTAAAAAATTACCCCGAAGCAGAGTATTTTGATGTGATCGGCGCTCTACCTTTGCGCGAGCAAAAGTATACTTTTTTTACGCCGTCAGACGGCGACTACGACTCTCGGGTGCAAGTTGTAAAAAATAATGAACCCGATGTGGTTATGTATACGGCCCGCTTGTTTTTAGTGAGAGAAAAAATAGAACCATTTTTGCAGCAGAATTATGTGCAAGTTGGCGAAGATTTTTGGGCGAAAAAAATCAACGCGTCGCCTATTCGCACGGCCGAATATAAAAACCAAACTTACGAAGTCGTACGTTTAATCGACGCCTACATCGGTACACAGCGCGTGACCGCCAGCCCCAGTTTTTTGTACGCCTACATGCACGACGCTTTTAACATGAGTCATAATTCGCCGTTTTGGCTCTACGATACAAAAACGAAAAAAATGGAGCAGCTCGGAAGCCCTTTCAACATCACTCAGTATGTCGACGGCCTTGAAAAGCAAAATCGCAAAATTGATGAGTATGAATTATGGCTCGTCGCCGGCTTACAAAATCTTTCTGTCTACGCGCCATTCGATACGAAAAAAACGCCCGGCGGTCTTAAAATTTTATTTTCTTACCGGTCGGGGTTTTGACCAGAACTAATTCGGATGTCGACTACTGACACCAAACTCGCGCCTTTGCTGTTCGAAAAACTGGTGTTCATAGTAGGTCGCTCAGTAACAAAAATTAAAATTGTGGATTACCGCACCAGTGTTTAGGACCTGGCATCCATGTCAGACAATTACGGATTTCCCATTTCACCGGCGTGCCACCGATTGAGCAAATAGCTCCACCGGGTAGATCATCAGCATAAAAATTGGACCAGTCATACCAGTTCGAGGGGTTGCCATCGAACATAAAGCGACCCGCATGGTTAGCGCCCATATTACAAACTTCGACGGCGACAGCAGCCGGCGCACACGGGCCACCAGAGGTCTGCAAAATTCGCGTACCATCACCGCCCCAACATGCATCCGGGCTAGGCGCAGTGAAAGGGTCTATGTTAGGTAAAACATTATTGTGAGCGGTTGTACCACTTGGGCATTGCGTGCAGTTATCTCCGTTTTTAAAGTAAGCCGGGCTTGCCGCACATGTCACACCCGTGGGCCCAGTGAGTACGCCATCTGTACATGTGAATGTGGCACCGCCCATGTCGGGGCTCGTAGCATCGGTCATAGGTGCGCTGGTGTTTCTTGGTATTGTCGCCAATGGCGCCTCACAGCTATAAGACCCCACCGTCCAATAGTAGTCAGAAGTGCAATCGCAAGAGTAAGTGTTGCATGCGCGAGTCACTGGGGCGGGTTTGGGGGTGGGAGGGTTGCAATTGGCATCTCCCACAAATAATTGTGACGCCGTGTTCATGCAGCGATAAGCCGCCGTTTGGGTACCCGGACCCGAGCCTGAATCACATGGCGAAGTACAAAGAGTATAAGGCCCTATACGCCATTCATACGGCAGCACCGGCCCCGATGGAGTCGTACTAGAATAAAATGGCCGACAAACGGGCGTTGGCTTTCCGCTGACTTCAGTAATACCCACCAGTGTGGCGGGCCAATAATCCGCTTTATCCTCGCAAGTGAGTTTCGCACTGGAACAACTCACGTTGCCGTACTTATCAATCGTGGAGATATAAGCATCTGGCCCACCACAGGTGACATCGCGCAGACCAAATTGGCAATCAGGTGTCGCCGCGGGCACATAGCGCCCACCCATTTGCTCACATGTTTCTTGAACGCTGGTTTCTGAATAACACTCGATCAACCTTCCCCGAGCTGGAGCTGGAAAGGGTGCGGACACCGAAATATCACAAGTAAATTTACCCAGCTGTCTCACTGCGACTATCGGTGGGTCAAGCAAAGACTGATAAGTCACTCGAATCACGCCCGGGTATTTTCTTATTCCATTGGTGGGCGGAGCCGGAAGCGACGGCGACTGTTCAGGATTAGCGGTTTGTTCAAACTCAATCTTAATGATTTTTAAACGTAAATCGCTGGTGCGCGTATCGGTGTCGGGGGAAGCAGAGGGGAAGTACTGTGTAGGCCCGTAAAAGGGGATTTTTATTTGCATTTGCTCCAATTTTTTAGCCGGCGGCACAGGCAATAAAATGGCGCCGACGGGCCACTCATAACGACCATCCGTTAAAGTTAAATATTGTTTACTCAAATCGCGAGTACTTAAAAGTGTGCGAAGCATGTTGGTGGCCGACTCGACGTTGTTAGTGAAAATCGCGCGTTTCGACGTCAAATTCACTTTCGACATGACTTGCGAAACAGCCAAGCCAAGCAGAGCCACAAGTGCAATGGCGCTCATCGCCTGCATAATCGCTTGGCCATGGTCGTTTTTTAAAATTTGAAAAACTCGTAGGGCCCGCATTTTGCTCCTGCTTAGAATCTGAAATTCCCGCCACCATCTAGCGTGGCTCTTATCATGTCGCCGTTACAATTTGGAAAATCACTCGCGTTAACATTATTACCATCGCCAACGCGGGCCAGTTGACCATTGGCCGCACATTGAAAAACCTCGTAGTAATTTTCGCCAGCACCGTCATCTTTTGCGCCCATACCGAAACCTTTTGTAACAGTAGCTGGAGTTGTACAATAGCCACAATACCAATTCACGTTGATCTCGCCACTAGCACCAGGACCAGCACCACACCTGCATTTGTTGGGTAAGGCTGAAGGACTACTCGGTGGTGGGGTCACCATTTGTGATGGGGCGTAGTCAGTGTAAGCCCGCGAACAGTTTTGTTTGGGCGGCGCATTACATTTACCGGCCGTGCCCGTGAAAGCAGCGGCGTCTAGACAATCTTGATAGGCATTGTTTATCGGCACGCAATCGACTGAAACGCCTGCTAAGTGAGTACCTGTGCGGTCAATACTAGGCCTGGTCCCGCCAGGCGGTGGTAGTGCGGGCGCATCGATCGCGCCAAAAGCAGCACAGCGAAATCGACCATTAATATATTCTTTGCCCGCCATAGCGGTCGTCGAAGTGCAATCACCGGACGACCCCGATGTCACACACGCCTGATTTAGACCACCCACGTTTATGGCGTGCTGGCCAGGCCCACAAATTTTTAACTTAGTGTTGTCGGTATAAGCAGTCTGTTTATAAACGCAGTACCCCACCGAAACATCGTAAAAATAACCTAATTGCTCATTGCAGTAGCTAATCGTATTGCCGGCCGTATTGGGTAAATGACATTCGGTTATAGTACCAGCACCAGCACCGCTCTTTAAAACTTTAGCGGTCATTCGGCCAACGTATATTTTGCGCCGACGTTGAATGTTGGCTTGATATTCTTTTTCAGTGGCCACCGTTACATAAATTTCACCTGAAATCGTTTCTGACGAATTGTCACCCGTCACGAGAAAGGCATTACCGAATGAAAGGTCAAGCGCGCGAATTCTTTTGCCCGATGAGCTAGCCGCCTGATTGGCAGCGGGGTCTCCACTTATAGTGCCGCCACCTCCTAGTGCAAAATTCACACTGATAGGTGCGCCCTCGGGTTTATACGCTTTTTCAAGCCCGCTAGCGGGGGTAACAAATACCAAAGTATTAGCACAACCTGCTTTAGCGCTAGCGCTTTGACCTTCAAACTGAATACGGCGAACACGGGCGTTAAAAAGTTCATTGCGAATCTCAGCGGCTAGTGAAATGTCGTTCGATTTATCTTTTACGGCTTCATGAGCGGCAATATTTTTTATAAGAATTTGACTTGTACCCAGAGCGACAAGCGCAGAAATGCCAATCGAAACTGTCAGTTCAACAAGAGAAAAACCTTTTGTCGCAATTCGAGACATTTCTCACCTACACATACGGCATACGCACTATTAGACCTTATTCTATCGGCGTATTTCTACCTAACCTAAAGTGCTGCATGTGACATTTAAAAGGACTTAAGCCTAAATAAATTCAACCGAAAAGGTAGAGTAAGTTATTGGCGCGTAAACTGGCGAATAGAACCATTATGAGACAGACGAAAAAAAATTTTAAGTTTTGCGGTTTTTCGCGGTCGTCTTCGTGCGGCGCGAGTTTAATCGAACTCATGGTGGGCATTGGCATATTGAGTGGTGTCGCGACGGCCGGCTTAACACTCGCCGGTTTAGCTGGGCGTGCTGGCGAAAGTGTGCGCACAAAAAACGCCGCCGAAGTTTTTGAGCAACGCCTGCAGGCTTTATTTGAAAGCAGCGAACTCTGTGTGGCCTCGTTAGGCAATTCCCCTTCAACAAACCCGAACCCCGTGAATTTACCCAGCGGCGGCGTTGCGAGTTGGAAGGCCGGCGGAGGATCTGGTTTTGCAATTACGATGCATGTTCCCAATGCGAAGAGTGGCCCCGGCAGCGATCAAAATTTAATCACAAGTAGCACCACCGGGGACGCTAATTATTTACCGGAGTCAGGTTTAAAAATAGATCGCTTTTATTTAGCAGACGCTGTGGGGACTGGAGTCCCGAAAGAGTGGGTCGGCCGTGTCTTTTTGCAAACTTCGCGCATTAATGACTCTGGCGCTATTGCCATGTCGCCCAAACTAATTGGTGGTCTCGTGTTTTCCACGACTGGGAATAACGGCGGCAAGATCACCAGTTGTCAGAATGGTTATTCAAAAAGCGCCGAGCAACTTTGTCTCTCTTTAGACGGCGCTTGTATTTACGACTCGGCGAACAACCCACCCTGCGATTGCCCTCTACCCGTGATTGGTTGCAATGGCCCTGGGCTATTCCCCGTGAGTGTGGTGAACGGTGTGGTCGTGTGTAAGCCGCTCGGTGGTAAAGCATGTCCACCGGGAACCGTGTTACTCGGTGTCGGTTTAGGCCGCGTGGATTGCATGGATATCGACGCCATCACGATCGACTTTGCAGCGCCTTTTTCAACGGTCGCCGAGGGCAGTACTGCCAATATCAAAATCGAAATTTCAGAACCGCAATATGGCAACGTGGTGTTCGTGGTCGATGTCGCGCCTTCGAGTAGTTACCAGGCCGATCTATCAGCTGATTTTACACCGAATATATTGGCGTCTTATACGCTGACCATCCCGCAAGGTTCTGGCCAGGTGATTATCCCCGCGAGGGCAGTACCAGATAGCCCTGAGTTCGATGAAGAACTCACGTTCACTATACGTAAAACGGCGCCCAAGCCTCTCGGTGTGAAGACTATCGTCGTGGGCACGCGTGACACACACAAACTGACCGTTATAGGCCCGGCCTGCACTAGCACTGGCACTTACAAATGGCCTGACCCCGCAGCGGGACCATGCGAAGTCACTGGTGGCCCTACTTCGATCGCAAAATTTGCTAATACAGGTAGTTTAACCAACAGCGCGGCTGGATACACCGGCTCAGCACTATGGGCGTGTGATGGCACTGGCGCTCTCACTCTTGACCCGGGCTACACTTGTAACGTTGGTACACCAAAATGGGTGGTTATAGCTGCTTCTTGCGCAGCAGCGTGGGTGGATTGTCCAGGAGCACCTTATATTGCCACTATGGCGTTCACAGCCCCGAACTCGTGGTCGTTCGGCATAGGGTTCTGCATGAATCACGTGGGGCGCGACTGTAGTAACCTCGGCGCTATTTACTCTTGTTATGATATTCCTACGGCGATGACAGCTAAAATGAGGTGTCAGTAGTCACAGTTTCTACATCATCATGACATGTCAGAGCCCTTAACTAGTTTCATTTACATTCGGGCGCGAATGCATTTACATTAACCCCTTACTGGGGGTCACCATGTCTCATTTTTCAAATCGTTTCTTTAATGTTTCACGCGCACTGATCTTTACGTTTTCATTTTTCACGCTGACTTCGGCACACGCAGGCCCGCTTGAATTTTTGCACATGCAAAATGAAATGCTTCGAGCTGGCTTTACTATTCACGATCGAACACTCGCTCCGCTTGAAACACGTCAGGCTGTTATGTTGCAAAAACTCGATCACAACTCAAGCACCGACACCCGTACATTCAGTCAACGTTATTGGGTCAACAGTTCAAAGGCGCTAGGTTTAAACTCCCCCGTGCTACTTTATATTTGTGGTGAAGGCGCCTGCAGTCGCGGCAGTGTTGAGGGCCAAGCGCTCAGACATGCGACTACCTTGAACGCTCACGTCGTGGCGCTCGAGCATCGCTACTATGGTGAGAGCCAACCATTTAGCGATCTTCGCACTGAAAATTTACGTTATCTCAATGTTGATCAAGCGCTTAAAGATTTACTCAGTTTTCAAGCGTTGATGAAAAATCAATCGCAATGGACAGGCCCGTGGATAGTCGTCGGCGGCAGCTATGCCGGCGCACTTTCAGCTTATGCTCGCGAAAAATACCCCGAAGCTTTTATCGGTTCACTTGCTTCGTCGGCTCCGGTTTATGCTAATTTGAATTTCGACACTTATGATCGTCACGTGGCGCGCATGGCGGGCCCCGAGTGTCTGGCCGCTATTCATCGTGTGGTGCCGCAAATTGAAGCCGCCATACAAACAGATGAAGGTTTTGCGCAAACTAAAGCTGCTTTCGAAGCGAGCCCACTTAATGATCGCGATGATTTTCTTTACTTAATCGCCGACACGGCAGCCGGCGCTGTTCAATACGGCATGCGTGATCGCTTTTGTGCCGAAGTGGTGAGCGGTGGCCTCGAAGGTTACGCGCGCGCCACAAAAATGGTCGCGGGGCTTTTTGGTAACTTAGTCGACTTGAGCGCGCAAGCGGCCGAAGACATCTCACTTGATAAAGCTAAGGGCCCGATCGGAATGCGCCAATGGTTCTACCAAAGCTGCACCGAATTTGGTTATTGGCAAAACGCTTGGGCCGACGCCAAAGAGAGTTCACGCTCGACCCGCATTAATGCTCAATACCACGCGCGCATTTGTGAACGCCTTTTTAATATAAAGACTCCGGCACAAACAGATGTCACCAATGCCACTTACTACGAGCCCCTCTTGGCGTCTGAAACGACACGAATCCTTTTCACTAACGGCAGCGTTGACCCGTGGCTGAATCTTTCGATTAACGAAGATAACAAAAATAACACCAACCCTAATCTCACTTCATTTATGATTGGAGAAGCCGCTCATTGCGATGACTTACGTGCCGGCGGCAGTACAGCAGTTGTCGAAGCCAAAGAGCTTTTTCTTAATCTCGCCAGCGGATGGTTGAACCGTTAGAGCTTCGCAAAGTGCGGTTAAACACTATCGCTTCGGGAGTGGCTGGCGGACCTCCCACCATCGATTTTGTGCGCTGACAGAAATTGTCAGCGGCGTTTTCATTTTTTCAAACTACCCCCTGCTTAAATTTTAATAAGCAAATTTTATATTTTTGCGAGTAAAAAACTCACAAATCAGGGGGGTATCGTTTTATGTCTACTGAAAACCAAAAATCAAACCGCACAAGTTTAGGTTTAATCATGTCTACATTTTTGCACGGTTCAGTTATCGCGCTCGTAGCGGTGGGACCGGCGTTCCTGCCCAGTGGTTACACTCATCATGACAAGCAAGAGGCCGCAGCGACGCCGGTTTCGGCTGAGCCCATTTTGGTAGAAATAGAATCACCGGCGGTTGAACCGCAGATGCCAATCGCCGTTGAGCCACAACTTCCAGTCCCCGTGGCTGCACAAGCCCCTGCTCCCGCACCGGTGATTGTCGCGGCGCCAGCTCCCACACCAGTGAAAGAAAAGAAAATCGCAGAAGTTAAAAAAGCGAAAGCTTCAGCCATGCCTGAAAAGAAAATCGTGGCCGTAGATTTCAATAAAAAAGCGGATTCAGAAAAACCCGTCGAGTCGAACAAACAACTAGTTGCGACTGAAGAAATCCCACCCCAAGAACCTGTTGCTGTTGCTAATGACGAACAAGAAGTGGTCGCTTTACCTGAAGAAAATTTTCTCGAAGAAAAACTGGCTGATGACAAACCGGTTGAAGAAACTGTTGCTGAAGCAGCACCCATGGTTGCGGCCGCTGAAGCCGTGAGCGAACCCGCTCCGGCGACAGAGCCTGTAACTGAGACAGCTCCCGTTGCAGCCGCGCAAGAAACTGCACCTATAACTGAAGCGGCTTCTGTTGAAACAGTGGCGGCGGTTGCCCCAGCACAAACCGTAGCAACCGAAACAGCACCTGCGTCGACATCTGCGCCAACATCGGCGGCCCCTGTTTCACAAGCGGCGCCCACTGCACAAGCAGCGCCGGCAAAGGTGACTCAAACTTATCAAGGTTTAAAACAAGTGCCCGGCAATAAACCTCCTGTTTACACGCGCGATATGCGTTTGCAAAAAGAGCAAGGTGCGGGGCAGTTAGTTTATTTTGTGTCGAAAGAGGGCGGGATCAGTCAGATGCGCTTAACCAAATCAACAGGTTCAACAAATCTTGATCACGCCGCTGTAGAAGCGTTTAGCCAATACAAATTCGTACCTGGCCAAGAAGGTTTCACTGTTCATAATTTTGAATTTAGTTTGAAAGGCCCAGAGACAATCGACGCCGGCCGTTTGCGTACGTCGATGAATAAATAAACAGCGAATAAATAAACAGCGAATAAATAAACAGCCACATGGAAAAATAAAAGGCGCTGCCACAAAAGGCGCGCCTTTTTTATTTTGCATCAGTCCTTAGGACAAGGTGATTAGTCGCCGAATAATTTGGCTTTTGAAGGTGTTGAGCCTTCGCGATTGCTGATGCGTTTACGAGCTTTGCCCTGTTTGTGGATTTTGCGTTTACGACGATGCTCGGTAATAGCGGTTTTTGAAGCCATGGTTTTTCTCCTGAAAAAATAAACGAAAAAAAGAGAGCTAAGTGACTGAACCTGTTACCAAAATGGCAATCGGATGTCAACGCCATGCATCGCACCCTCGCTGTAGTCGGTATTATGGCGATAAAAATAGTCCACTTTCATTTTGGGCCCATCAAAACCCAGGCCCACAGTGAAGGCATTTTGCCCTAAAAGGTCGTCTTTATCATAACCTACACGGGTCACGACAAACTCCCCGATCTTAGACTCTAACCCCAACTGCCAATGCCATTCGTGATCAGGGTTCATGGTCTGCTGTTGGCCGATATCTAAACGAAAATGAAATTTTTGAAGGTACAAATAGTTCGCCGCGAGAAAAATGCTGTCTTGATTTTGCACTTCGGCGGGCACGTCATCATCGCGACTTAAAATATTGTAGAAGACCAACCCC
>JAYUVI010000044.1:0-4668 GCA_043754135.1 Bdellovibrionales bacterium
GAGTCGTGAGCTCGTTAATGCCTTGGCCAGCACTCACCCTGAGTACCATGTTAGCATGACGGCACTCAGAGCGCGCATGACGGCCGAGCGTTTGTACAACGCCACAGCTCGAGACGAATACTTGCGTCCAGAATTTAATGCTAACGCTCTAGCCGACGAAGTGAAAAGCCTTTCAGCCAGTAACGCTGTTAGGCGGGTAGCCGTGACAAAGCCAGGTACTTTCAGCCAGGCGCACAAGCTGCTTCTGAGTACTTTAGATCGAGAAGTCAAAGACGAAAAAACCACTCATAAGCGGCAAGCGGCCTACCTAATGTGGATCGCAGACTATTTTTCGAAATTCGGTGCTTACGCAACTTGGCCAGATGAACAAAAACAACAAATTGATATGGTTTATAAGACACTGACTGAAGAGGCTTTCCAAGCTTACAATGGTTACGACGATCGAATGAGCGTGCGCAAGCTTAAGAATGAACTTGATACGCCAGACATTTTTTCTGGCGATTGGCCTTATCACAAAAGAGTCGAACCTTTTGCTGACTATTTTACATCTGCCGATTTTGAAAAGCATATCGCTAAACTATTCAATGCCGACGGCGCAATTGAAAACAAGTATGCATTATTGTTGCTTTGCAGACGTATGCCAGTTCGAGATGCCTTGAATATTTTGTTTTCAAGACCTGAGGTTTACTTTAGTGATTTCACGCTTTATCAAAGTTCAGAAGAATTTAAGGTGGCCTTTCACGCAAGAGCCTTATTGTGGATAAAAGCGATTCTTCAGAACGGTCAGTTTTTTGCACTTTTGAAGCGAGAACAGAAGTTTAGTCCTTGGGAACTACTCCCGGCTAGAACGTTTTTTAGGAACAGCTGGGCGAACCAGAACAGCCTTAAGAAAGAAAGTTTTGACCAAAAAAATATTCATCAAATGGCCGCGATGATTTGGCGGGATCGTGCGTTTTGGGGATTACTCGAGTTCATCCAGGTGGGTGGTTCTTATGAGAAGCTTCAAATAGATTGGCAGGGCATCGCTATGTATCTCGGGCTCGATCGTAATCAAGTTAAAAGTCAAATTCTCACTGAGGTCAAAAATTACTTAAGAGGTATTGGTGATAGAGATAGGCCAATCACGGCCTTGCAGCTTATGACGGGATTTACTCCTACAGCCTGGGCCGGGTACCCCGAGGCCGATATAAAAAAGCATCGTCCTGATACACCAGGTGATAAAGATCGGCAAAAAGAAATTGCGAGAGCTTTACCCATGAGTCGACTCCCATTTTGGGTAGACGAAAGCTTATTAAGTTATGTATCGGGTGACAAAACACCTGCGTTTGCGGGCGAGGCTTTGCAAATATTAAAAATGCAAATAAATAAACAAATTCTGCCTGCATACCCAATTGCTTTTCAAGATCAGTACATAGCCCAAATGGCTAAACAACTTGAAATTAAAGACCATGTAGTAGCCGCCGCTGAAATATTGGCGGCCGAAAAGCGCGTTATGAACCAACTATTTGGCCAATCTGAGGCGCCGGGTTTACGGGGTTTTGCAATTGTATTAAATTTAGAGTACTGGGCCACAGTCGAGCCGAAAGTAGCCGTACCCTTAGTGCAACAATATTTGAGTCACCTTATAACGTTACCCAATTTTAGCGTCGCGTTTAATGAGTTGCTAGATAAGGAAGAACTGCTGTTGCGCGCTTATCGTCTGATGAAAAAAATAGGGGCGGTAAAAATCTACCCCGAATTTATAGTGTTGTTATCAGGGACTTCAGATCTCAACGACGCCTTTGGCCGTATTGCATTGGCATTGCACCCATCAACATATGACAAAGATGATCGCGCTCGTGTTCGCCCTTCTTTCACAAAAAAATTAGCGCGAGAAATTATTGCCGAAATTGGCGTCTTTGCTGCCTCCGGTTTAAACGCAAGCCAAGCACGAACATATTTGAATCAATATTTCACGTTACTGGGCCGTCATGATGCAAAGAACGCGATGCCCCATCGTGATGAGTTCGCAAACGTTATTATTGCCCTTGAGAAAAAAGCGCAATTTAGCGGAGCTGAAAAATTGCGCTTTTTTTATAAGCTAAGTGCGAGTGTGACAAATCGTGAAACTGACCGGTATTTTATAGATGAGGTTTTGCCTCAACTTAGACTGCAAAAAAAGTTTATTTTAATTAGTCGAATTTTGAAGTCGGATCGAGTTTTCGAGCCCGATTTGCAAACTCGCTTAGCACGCGAGGTTCTGCAGCCACGGGTAGATGCGCTAACGGCAAAAACGAAAGTCACCACACGAGAACTCACAGATTTTTCGAATGACTTTCGCGAAATGATTCACCTTGACTCTAACTTGCGAGATCAAACTCTCGAGGAGTGGGCGTGGTTATTCAAGGCCAATGGACTTTTACTGAAGGCTTTCTTTGAAGAGCCGAAATCATCGAACTGGCGAAATGTTCATCCCGCCTATGTTCGTGTTGCGTCAGCGGTGTCGCAAATACTTTTAGATTTCAGCGTATCGGAAAAATTCATTTTACTCGGTTATCTTATGCGTCCCGAACAAAGTGGGCAGATGCCGCCGCAAGTATATAATGCTATCAAAAAACGCTTTGTTCGTGAGGCTCTGGGGTATTATCACTATGACGAAGCCCGAAAAAATGATGCCCTTAGGCTAGCTTACGAAGCCAAAGTGACCTTTGAGAACGCTATTGCCGACTCAACGCCAATACAGAGAGTGCCCCTGATAGATTTGGTTATATCGTCTGGAGGGAGCGATGCACTCATTCAAATACCTTCACAATATGACAACTTAATAAGAAATTTCTTGGGAATAGAATTAGACGGACAAGAATACGCGATGCTGAATGCCTATTTGAAAGTAGCACCTCAGCATGAGAAAAGTATTGCTATCGCTTACATGCTAGCCAATAGGTCGACGAGCGACAGAGCCAAGAACAGCAATCTGAAATCGTTACTACAGCTCTTCACATCGATCGGCATAAAGTTTGGGCAGAAATCAGTAGTCTGGAATATATTTGGCGAAGACAAAAGAGAAGAGCTCGAAGACCTTTACGATAACGCTGACCCTATGACTCTTCACCAAATTGAAACAGAACTCGATGCCACTCTTCGACCCGAAGAGCGAAGTCATATCAAGCGACTTGTTCGAATCTTAGGCAGTGCGAGCTTGAAAACAGTCGTATTGGTGGAGCTGAAGGATGGTCGAATGGCCGCCTTAATGTTGCGTCGACCAAATGCGGTGAATCAGATTAAAATGAATGCCAGCTTGGCGAAGGACTTTTTGAATGAGCTTAAGGCCTCAGCTGCAGCCCCAGTGCACCCATTATTCTACCCTTTGCTGGAGTCCTTAGAAAGTCAGCTAGATGAAGAAGTTGATTTTCGGAATGAAGTCAAAAAAATAGTAAAATTGCGAAACCTATATAAAGAAAAGCCAATTCTTCTCGCTGGCGCCTTGGCAGGTTGGGCTATTGAAATTCCCACTGTGATAGATATTTTTGAGCCCAAAGCTAACGCTTTTTTGACGTCTTTAGCGACTGGTGTTTCGGCAAAAGAATATTTTCGCCAGCAGCCGGTCAACAATTCTGAAGCACTTGCCGTTGGCGAAGAATTGGTGCGCTTTTCGTTACGTATGCTCTTTAAGTTCGGTTACTTTGACCCCGATCGCAGCATGGGTAATTTCATGATTGATCGAGATACTAAGAAAATTTATTTTATCGATCCAGCTCAGTTGATTAATTTTGAGTCTAATCAGAATCCCTTCCGCTGGGACCCTCGACTCACATTGGTAAAATTTCTTGAGTCTATTCAAAATCAACAAGCCGTCGCGGTTGTCCACTATGCCAAACTTATGGCTGAAGATTCTTCGATGCCACTAGGTACCGACGTTGAAAACCATTTAGTACTTCGATTATCTAAAATACTTGGTTCAACTAGTGATCTCAGTGTTGCCCTGCGAGAAGTCGTCACAGAAATTTACGGGTCAGGCTTGAAGTTAAAACAGATTTTTTCTTTCGGAGCTCTAAATGGCTTTATGACTCTTTATGGGCAAAATTTCGTTTCAAACGACCAATTCATGAAAATATTGAAAGAAGAAATCCGCGATCAATTGAGTCGAAAAAAAGTGCCAGCACTACTGATCAACAAACTGGCGACAACAGTAGAGTGTGTGCGTGCTTTGGGTCGCAGATGATCAAGGAGCTGAAGTGCGCAGAACTTCAATGGCTCAGCTCTTTCACCATAAAATACTTGCAGCCGTCTTTCGGGTAATTCTCTTGAGTCCATTTCACTGAATAGCCGTGTTTTTCATAAAATGGCCGCGCTTGAAAATTTAAGGTGTCGAGCAAGACAAATTGACAGCCTCATTTTACGGCGGCTTCTTCGAGCGTGGAAAGAATTTGAGTTCCCATGTTTTGCCCGCGGAGGCTGTCGTGAACCCAAAGATTATCCAGAATCATCCACAGCCCAAAAGTTTTCGCGGCAGCGCCTGCCACTATTTCTCCGTTTTTATCGAGAACCTTAACTGCAATGGGTTTTTTCTCTCTAATCTCCCATCGAGCCAAATTAAACTCTTCGATTTTTTTATCGAAGAAACCGATTAACTCAGTGGTGGGGGAATCTACAAGTTCAGGTTTTGCGTAATTCGGTCAATCCGCCCAG
>JAYUVI010000045.1:0-5256 GCA_043754135.1 Bdellovibrionales bacterium
TACTGTCGATCACTTCTTTTGCTTTTTCACCGCGACCATTGAGTGAATACAAATGTGCAATTTGTAGGAGCGCGCGGGCCTGCTCTTCTTCTGCTACGAGAATCAAAGCCACATTGTAGTAGGCGATGGCTTTGATACGGTCTTGGCGAGCACCGTCAGCATCGATCGTTAAACTCTTTAAGCGAGCACGGTCGGCGTACAAATCAGCCAAGCGTAATTTAATGCGACCTTCACTCGGCTGACCGTCGAGACTTGCTAAAGCACCTTCTAATTTTTGAATCACGACATTGTGTGTGGTGATATCAAGTTTTTCAGCTCGCACCATTTCAGGGATAAGCATCATCAGCGACAGACTAATGACCATCATCACAAAAAGTTTTAAAATATTGAAAGCTGGGTGCCCTCTAAGCATTTCATTAATCCTTTTGCATCACTGCAAATTGTATTTTTGAATATCCAGCGGCTAAGCCACTCAAAACAATAGGGTTCAGATCTGAAAATTGGAGTCGACGGTCAGCTTGTATCACCATGCCCGAAAATTTATTCTTGCTTTGGCGCAAACCTTCAGCCAAGCGATCAAGGCTGATTGTTTTATCGTTTAAAAAGTATCGGCCTTTATCTAATCGCACGACTGCGCTCTCATTTAACACTTCACTGTACGAAGCTTGAGGGAGCTGAACCCCTTTTGAAGATTTCAGTTCCACTCCACCTGCTGAACCGGCGACAAGTAAGTAGATAAGTATGACGGTGAAAGCGTCGACTAACGAAGTGAGTGACAACCCCGCGTGGGCTTCACGTTTGGTCGTTGGACCAGCCTTTGTTTTTGAAATGTATGACGTACCTAAAATTTTTGCGTTCATATTCTCCCCCAGAAATTTCTCGCCGTGATGCACACGGTTTTCTCTGCAACCCTTCTGTTTTAAAGCGGCGCAATACCGATATCGCGAATCTGAATCTGTTTAAGAGCGTCCATCACCGTGATCATGTCTTCGTAAGACGATTGTGCCGCTGGCAACAGCAACGCGATATTAAGTTGTGGTGCCTCGCTCTTCACTTTTTTGGCGAATTTTTCGATACCGCGTAGATCTGGTTTTGCATTCACCGGTCGCAGTTGTTTAAAACGTAATGACTCGCGCAGCTGATCGCCCTCCTTCACACTCACTTGCACAGTACCGTCGCTACCGAATTGCACCCACAGCGCTGGTGGATTTTTCTTTGCGCCCGCGCCTTCAGTACCGAAAGCTTGTGAGAGACTAAAAGAGCCCACGTGCTCCCACACCGCTGTGAGCATTAGAAAACTGATGCACACGGCGAGAACCGAAATAAACGGCAACAGATTGAGTTCGAAATCGAGTTGTTTTTTTCGAGGTTTCATTTTTTCAGCCTATCTAAAATAAATTTAAGTCCACTAACCTTTGCGAGTTTTTGCAGCGGGAATACTTTCGTAACTAAAACTCAACCAATTAAATGCTCGGGTCGCGGCTTGGTTAAGATCTTCTTGCAATTGACTCGAACGATTCGTGAGCACGCTGTACATGACCAGTGCGGGTATCGCCATAATCAAACCATACGCCGTGGTGTTCATAGCGAGCGCCACACCTTGCGTGAGAAGCGCTGACTTTTCAGTGGCATTCAAATTCGCTACCGATGAAAAAGCTTGAATCAAACCGACAATGGTACCGAGCAAACCGAGGAGCGTACCGACGTTACCGAGCATCGAGAGAAAACCCGTGCGACGCTCGAGCACTGAGTTTTCGTGTACGAGAACTTCGTCCATCTTCGCTTGAATTTCTTCGCGACCACCCATATCGCGAGCCGCTTGTGCACCTGCAATCAGAACTGCAGCGACGGGATGTGAGTTCGCTAGCCCACGAGCTTTAATCAAAGCTTTGTCTAAGCGACCTTGTTTAATATCTTCTTCAAATGCGCGGACCACTTTTTGTTGGTTTTTTGAACGCGCGAAGTAAAGCGCGAAAATGCGTTCGGCGATAATCGCGAGCGAAAAAACCTGCGCGATTAGGATGGCGAACATCCATATCCCGCCTTCACTAAATGCGTGTGCGATGCTCGTTACAAAGTTCGATGAATTGATCATTGTGTTTCCCCCGTCTTAGATTTGCTGCGCAAGGTCGTGAAAATACGATGTTATTTCTACGCCCCCGCGTTCACTCATTGGGGAAACCCTACGCGCAAGATACGCGCCAGCTTCTCTGTGCCGCAGAATGGAGATGAGAATTTTTTTCGCGAAGATTTTTCAGGGGGGTCCTGCAAATTGCGGCTCGCACGCTGCGTAAACAGCTAAAAGCGCTACTGAATTTCTAAAAAGTGTCTGTGGTGGTGCCGTGTAAAAGGTGCCTGGCACAAAACCGTTGAAAAAGAACCTGGCTCCGTTGCGCTGAAAAAGAACCTGGCTCCGTTGTTTCTATTTTTTTAAATAGTTTACGAAAGCAAGTACGCCGAGAATTAGGGCCAGCACGTAATTGATGAAGGCTGTGGCTGACATTCCCCAGATGGTGGGGCCTTGATCCCAAATATGTAAAATGGCGGCGCTTAGAATTAAGCTGGCGATGATTACGCCTAGAAACATGGTGTTGGCGGCGTTCTTTGTTGTGTGGCGAAGACTTTCTATTTCGCGGATCTGCACTTTGATTAAAAAATCAGGTGATGAAAGTCGACGTAAAATTTGTTTTAACTGGCGCGGTAAAGTTGAAACTAGAGAATTAATATCACGGCCCACTGACGAAAGATCGCGCATCACTTTTGTTGGCTCTGCTCGTGACTTCACTAACTCAGCCGCGAACTCGAGTGCATACGCCAAGAAATTAAAATCTTTCATGATCGCGCGGCCCATACCCTCAATCGAGATTATGGACTTAAAAAACATGACGAGTTCAGGCGGTAACTGCAAACCGTACTTTGAAGCCACACCGGTAGACTCCATCATCAGCTTACCAACGTTCACGTGCTGTAAGGTCAAACCATAGAAGGGCGCAATCATATCGCGTAAATCACGGGCGAAAAGGTCGACATCGACGAGCTCAGTGTAAGGTGCGAGATCGACATACTCATAGGCGAGACGGTCGTAATCTTCGCTCGCCAGAGCGACCAACATATTGGCAATTGCGCCTTGAGTTTTTCGGTTCAAACGACCAATCACTCCGAAATCAATTAAGCCAATGCGGTTATTGGGCAGCACAAACATATTGCCGGCATGCAGATCACCGTGAAACAAACCGTCGGTGAAAACCATTTTTAAATAGCAGCGTAACCCCACTCGTAAAACAGCCTCTGGGTTAATGCCTTCTTGATTGAGCGCGTTTTTATGACTGAGCGGTGTACCTTCGAGCTCTTCTAAAACTAAAACGCGCTTGCCCGAATATTTATTATAAACTTCGGGAATTTTTATATTCGGCTCAGCCGCAAAATTCGTTTGAAAGCGACGAATGTTATTCGCCTCGATAACAAAATTAGTTTCAAGCTCGATGGCGCGGGCGAATTCATCAACGACCATCACTGGGTGATAAATCTTTGCCTCAGGCACAAATTTTTCGAGTAGGTCGGCGATCATGTAGAAAACACTAATGTCTTCGTCGATAATACTTTCAATACCGGGGCGTTGAATCTTCACTACCACCCGCTCACCGGTTTTCAAACGCGCCAAATGTACCTGCGCAATACTGCCTGCGGCGACGGCACTACGTTCAAAGGTTGCAAACATGTTTTCGAGTGGCACGCCGAAGTGAGATTTCAAAACACTTTCGATCTCGTTAAACGGAAGTGGTTTCACTTGATCATGAAATTTTTTAAATTCTTCTGTGTATTGCGTGGGGATCAAATCAGGGCGCGTGGCCAATAACTGGCCAAACTTAATAAATGTCGGGCCCAGTTCTTCAAAAGCCAAGCATAGTCGCTCGGCCGCAGATAAATCACTTGTGTTTGCGGGGATGAGCCTTTCGAGGACGCTCAGATACTTGAGATTCGTTTTTTCTATCACGTCCTGAAAACCGTACTTGGCGAACGTCGCGACTATTGTTCTCAGTCGGGCGGCGCTCTTGATGGGACTCATCTTTTTTCTCAACAGCATGTTGAGGGGTACCTTCCTCTTTCGGCAGAACAAAGTCAATGCGGCCAGCCTGGTGATCTGTTGCTGCTACTTGTACAGTTATCGGGTCGCCTAAATTATACGCGCGTCTTGAACGGCGGCCCACAAGACGTAAATTTTCTTCATCAAATTCATAGTGATCTCCTCCCAATTCTTCGACGTGAACGAGACCATCCACATCAAATTTTCTGAGCGTGACGAAAACACCAAACTTAGCCACCGAAGTAATGAGACCCTCAAACTCTTCACCCAAATGCTTACCTAAAAATCGCGCTTTTTTAATAGCCTGTACTAATCTTTCAGCTTTGACCGAGCGCTGCTCGCAACCACTCAACATGACGCCCGCATCTTCTAATTGCGTTATGTTCATACGGCTGTAACCCTTAATACTTAACGAGGCTTTCACCAAACGATGCACAATAAGATCAGGGTAACGGCGAATGGGAGAAGTAAAATGAGTGTAGTTATCAAAACCTAGACCGAAGTGGCCCAAGTTATGCGGACTGTATTTCGCCTGATTCATTGAACGCAGCGCGAGCATATTCAGCACAGGCTCCTGAGGTTGGCCGCTAAATTCGGCAAGGGCTTGCGTGATGCGTTTTTGCAGATCGACAGTACCTAATTTTTTCTGATAGCCAAATGCACCCAAAAATCTTTCCAAAATAAGTAACGACTCGCTTTTCGGTGGTTCGTGTATGCGAAAAATCGAGGGCGCGTTTTTCGACGTGAGAAATTCGGCAACAGCCACGTTCGCGGCCAGCATCAACTCTTCAATCAATCTGTGCGCAAAGATACGATCAGAACGTACGATATCAGCCGGCACACCCGACTCATCTAGCTCGATCACAGATTCAGGCAACTCAAGATTCAAAGAACCTTCGCGAAAGCGCTTATCCATTAAAATATGCGAAAGTTCACTCGCCAGTTTGATATTGTCTTTCACATGCGCGAGCCGCGGTATTGCGCCGCCATCAATAAGCTCTTGGGCTTCACCGTAAGTGACTCGCGCTTGGCTTTGAATCACGGCTTCGTAAAAACGCGAGCCGGTTTTTTCACCGTTAAAATTCATATCCATTTCAGCGACAAGAGCTAAGCGCGGCACATTGGGTTTTAAAGAGCACAATTCATTGCTCAAAGCCTCGGGCAACATGGGC
>JAYUVI010000046.1:0-5724 GCA_043754135.1 Bdellovibrionales bacterium
TTTTTACAGCTGGTCTGATTGACGGCGCAGGTACAGGCAGGATCGCCGCAACTTTAACTGTATTTTGAGCCGTCGCAAGGCTAGAGCTAGCTATAGCGATCAATAAGCTCAAAACCGCAAATGTTCTGATTTGAAACAACATAACAAGCCCCCCTTGCCCACTACAAAATGCAATAAGCATGTCACCCAAAAATAGCTAATTTCATTAGTAATATCAAAGTGTTGTCTCAATGTGAGATGGTGATTTAATCAACAAGCGTCATGCCGCCAACACCCACCTTAAGGTGCGTCTTTCACTTCGTCTTATGCCGGACAATCGACCGGATTTTAAGCCCTAAGTGGTGACCAGACTTATTTCCAAAAACCCGCGCACCGATCCATCTTAGACTAGGCCGACAGATGCCTAGACAAGATCGGGAGGTCTTCAATGATAAACATAAATAATCTCCGGGTGGCACTGTTTGCCGCTTCTACCCTTATGCTTGCCGCTTGCGGTGACATAGACGGTTTTGCTCAGAAAAACCTTTACCCCGCAGCTAGCGTGAACAGCAAATACCCAGTGCCAGAGACTCCACCTGCGGGCATGGAGCAAATCTATTTCGACCTGCAAGATTCGGCCGGCGTTGCTTACCGAGCCCACGCCTGGTTTTACACGCATCCGTTATTTTCAGAGGTTAATACTTTAGTTTACTTACACGGCAACGGCGAAAATTTGCAGGCGCTGCAAGAGTCGAATTTTCTCGGAGTTATGAAACAGCTAAACGTGAATTTTGTGGTTCTCGATTACCCGACTTATGGTCGCAGCACGGGTCATGCGGAAGAGTCGACTTTAGTCGATTCGGCAAAAGCGGCTATCGATTTCGCGCGCGAGAAATTCGCTAAAAATGACATTATAGTTTGGGGTCGTTCGATTGGAGCCGGAGTGGCTTCGCAAGCCTATGCCGCAAAACAAGATTTAGCTGCACGCTTGGTCTTGTCGAGCCCATGGACCAACGCTCGCGATGTGGCGAAAGCATTAGCTGGTGGGTTAGCTAGTCAAGTTTCAGATGCTTGGTGGGCTAAAAATACTTATAATTCTGAAGCGGCGGCGCATACGATTGGCTCGCCCGTGCTCATTCACCATGGTACAAAAGATGAATTAGTGCCAGTGGCAATGGGTCGCAAAATGTCGACAAGCTTTGCGAATCCCGATCTCGTAAAATACGTTGAGTTCGCGACACGCGGTCACAATGATATTTTTGGTGAGTCGCAAATGTGGCAAGATATTAAAAGTTTCAGCGCCCGTTAAACTCGCGGCGCTTTAGGGCGCGCGCTTATGAAAAAAAATGCTGCAGTTATCGTGGCCGTTGGTTCTGAACTCACCATCGGCCAAATTACCAACCGCAATGCTAGTTTTGCAGCTGGGGTCAGAAAATCAAGACGCTGCCAAAAGTCAAAATGAAAAGCAGCTCAAGTCTCGAGGCTCAGTTTTTATTTTGCGTGAAGTTTCACCCCATAAATTTGAAGTCCATAAGCACTCACCTGGCACGGCGAAAGCAGTCATAGAGAAAATCGAATGGTTAGGTGCCTCGCGACCCACTGAGTATCTGCGTCGGTGGGCCGCTGAAACCGCCCTTTACAATTGGATCCGTTGAGCCGCAGTTGGACTTTGTTTTTTGACGACCGTCAGACCTTTAGTTTCGCCATCCGCTGAGTTTTTTTCCGGCGCTGGCGCAAGGCTTCACATCCCCACGTTGTTGCAATTGCTGAAGTCGGATAGTAGTTTTTTAGCCCCATGGCGATAAGTAACTTTCCACCGCAAGCGTATACCCGCGATATTTTGGCGTCAGCCTATGAATGGCTGCGTAGCCAATCGCCGTCGATTCGTGAGCTCGCCCAAGATTCTGATTCATTGGTGGCGTTGTACATGCAATCGCGCCGTCGTGGTTTGGGTGCTCATGTGGCCGCTTCGGCTAATCATGCAGCTGCACATATGTCTTCTGCGAATAACACGGGCTTACCTGTCGGCGCGAGCGCGTCGCCACTCAGTACTGGCGGGAGTAGCGCTGGTGCAAGCAACACTTCTGGTTCTTATTCTGGCGCCAGCACTATCGAAAGCGAAATGGGAGTTTCGAGCGCGCAGTCTTTTAAACAAGAGTTGAAAAATCTCACCGAGGGATTGAAACAGTTTGATTCGCCGAAAGCTCCGGCTTCGTCTTTGCCCACGGCGAGTGCTGCTTTGCCGACTGCGAGTACGGCTACTTTGCCAACACCGAATGCGAATGCAGCTACGTTTGCGAGTTCGCCAGCGACGCCGTCACAGCAACAACATGTGATCGCGCCATACCAGAATATGGCGACCCACCCGACGGCAGCTGCTGCCCAACCACATTCTCAAAGTCACCCGCAGCCCCAGACTTATCAACAGTCGCCGTCGCAGCACCACGCACAAGTTCAGCAACATTACCAGCCGCCACACCATCAACCGCCACCCGCTGCGGCCGTAGCGCCCAACGTCGCGGTAACGTCTTCATCTTCATCACTTGATTCGCGCTCGCTAGAAATGATTCACCAAGTGCGCGTGCGTTTGAATCTTGGCAGTGAAACTGAAGCTCTCCGCATGATCATTGCCATCGGCTTCGACCGTATTCGCGAAATTCTGCCTAAAAATTAAATCCGATTTTACTGAAAACCATTGAATCATGCCGTCGCCTGAACGGATTGGCGTTTTCATTTCAAATATACTGGCCCAAAAAAAAGAACAGGAGATTGCATAGGCAACCTCCTGCGACTTGGCCCTCCGATCTATAGAAAGGGGGACCAATGAAAAAACAACACCTTGTTTTTTTATTCGGAAAGAGAAGCGCAAAGCTTGATAGGACTTTGGTACGTATGATGATCCTGTTAAGAATCTTGCTGCTTCTTGCACAGATAGTGATTCTATTGCGGGCTTAAGAGATGGAGGATAAGTCTTTGGGTCTATCTGACAACCAAGTATCATAGAAAAGTAGGCCAGGTCGCACTCTAGCCGCTTCATATGACCACCAAGTATTCGCCGATGTAAAAAAAATTCCTAAATGATTGGCGACACTAACACTTGTGCCCTTCACCAGTGGCTTAGTACCACTCCCGCCTTGACGATAAAGAGCCAGCAGCCTAGAAATACTAGATGTCTTCTAACAAACCTGAATCGCAATATAAAGATACGGTTTTACTGCCAAAAACTGAGTTCCCGATGAAGGGTAACTTGCCGCAAACTGAGCCCGTGATGCTCGAGGGTTGGCAAAATAATGATCTTTACCGCAAAATGGCGAACACTCACAAAGGCAAAGCTAAGACGCAGAAATTTGTTATGCCGGATGGCCCGCCGTACGCGAATGGCAATATTCACATTGGTCACGTGCTCAACAAAGTTTTAAAAGACATCGTCGTTAAATATAAAAACATGCAGGGCTTTAAAGCTGAGTTTGTGCCGGGTTGGGATTGTCATGGTTTACCCATCGAATTGAAAGTCACTGCAGCTTTGGGCGATAAAAAAAATCAACTGAGCAAAAAAGAAATTCGCGATCTTTGCCGCAAAGAAGCTGAAAAATGGATTGCTCTCCAAGCTGTACAATTTAAACGTCTAGGCATTTTGGCGGATTGGCAAAACCCCTACTACACCATGCAACCTGAATACGAAGCCAATGAGATTCGCGCTTTAGCGCAGATTCAAAAAAACGGTGTGCTTTTTCGGGGTAATAAACCCGTTTACTGGTGCCCGGCTTTGCAAACGGCTCTCGCGGCTGCTGAAATTGAATATCACGATCACAAGAGCCCCGCGGTCTACGTGAAGTTTTATATTGAAAATGGTGGCGTCGCAAAAAACTCGTCGACGACGGCGCAAAATAAAGCGGCAGCAGCGACACTCGCAGGTCTCGGAGAAAAAAAGCCCGTAGCTTTTGTGATTTGGACGACAACCCCATGGACACTCCCCGCTAACTACGGGATCGCGCTTAATGAAAAGTACGATTACGGCGCTTATGATGTTGGTTCTGAAATTTTAATCGTGGCGACAGCTCTTGCTGAAGCTGTCGGCAAAGAAGCGCAACTCGATTTTGGGCAACCGCTCAAAACTTTTAAAGGCTCTGAACTAGAAAAGTTAGTGGCGAAGCACCCGTTTATGAATCGCGAGTCGTTGATCATCTTAGGTGATCACGTGAGTCTCGACGCCGGTACCGGTGCCGTGCACACTTCGCCAGGTCATGGTCTCGACGATTATCATGTTGGTTTGAAATATGACTTACCGGTGGTTTCACCAGTCGACCCAGCTGGTAAATTCACTGCCGATGTACCACAATATCAAGGCCAGAAAATTTGGGCGGCGAACCCCGTTATTGTTGAAGATTTAAAAAAATCGAATCATTTACTCTCATACAAAGAAATCACTCACAGCTACGCCTATAACCCGCGTTCAAAAACGCCGTTGATTTTTCGTGCAACGCCGCAATGGTTTATTCGCATGGACGACGACTATCAACTGCGCCAAAAAACTTTAAAGGCGATCGATAATGATATCCAGTTTTTTCCAACCTGGGGTCGCGCGCGTTTAACTGGGATGATGTCTAATACTCCCGACTGGTGCTTAAGCCGCCAACGCACATGGGGCGTACCAATACCGGTGTTCTTTTGCAAATCGTGCGGCGAAGCTCTCGCTAAAGCTGAAATCATGGAGCGTGTCGCGACCGAAATGGAAAAAACCGGTCAAGGCATTGAAACTTATTTCGATACTCCCACTGAAAAATTCACCGCCGGGGAAAAATGTGAAAAGTGCGGCGCTAAAGAATTTGACCGCAGCGAAGATATTCTCGACGTCTGGTTTGACTCGGGCGTGTGCCACACGAGCGTGCATGTCGGCCGCTTAGGTCTAAAGCTAAAAGAACCAGCCGATATTTACCTCGAAGGTTCAGACCAGCACCGCGGTTGGTTTCAAACAAGTCTTACTTCGTCGATGGCCGCCTATGGTGTGCCGCCGTTTAAAGCGCTAATCACTCACGGTTTTGTGAACGATGCTCAAGGCCACAAAATGAGTAAGAGCAAAGGCAATGTCATCGACCCGGCTGAAGTAATCAAAAAATACGGCGCTGAAATTTTACGTCTGTGGGTGGCGCACGAAGATTACGGTGACGACGTCACCGTCAGCGATGACATGTTTCAACGCGTGAGCGAAACTTATCGCCGCATTCGCAACACCATGCGCTTCTTGCTGGGTAACCTGCATGACTTCAACCCGCCGACCGACGCTGTGCCGTTTGCGAAAATGCCGCTGCTTGATCAGTGGGCTTTGTGCCGCTTGAACGCGACTATAAAAAAAGTGAACGAAGCTTACGACAACTATAATTTTTATGAAATTTATCACACTCTCAATGTGTTCTTCACCGTCGACTTATCGGCGTTTTACCTCGATGTTTTAAAAGATCGTCTTTACACTAGCAAAAAAGACGGCGTGAAACGTCGTTCTTCACAGACGGTGTTTTACCACTTGCTCACCAACCTCACGCGCATGCTAGCACCTATACTGAGCTTCTTGTCTGAAGAAACGCATAAATATATTCCCGGCGAAAAAGAAGTGAGTGTGTTTCTTGAAGCATTTCCTAAACCTCATGGGGATTGGGCGAACTCTGCTCTTGGAGAAGATTTTAAAGTACTTCTTGAAATCAAATCGATCGTCTCAAAACAGCTTGAAGAATTACGTCAAAATAAAAT
>JAYUVI010000047.1:0-3111 GCA_043754135.1 Bdellovibrionales bacterium
CACCGCCAACATGTAAATAACCAGTAGGACTCGGAGCAAATCGAACTCGCGGGGTCATGGCAAAAAACCTCGTGCTTTTGATAAGAATTGCGGAATTATGCTGTAATTAGAGGGGTTTTTGTATCTTTATTTGCTCTCGAGAATACGAACCATGTCATCTTCTGTTTTCATGGTTTCAGCGCCCATACAGATTTGCAATTCGCGAAATAGGTAATTACGAGCGAGCTCGAGCATCTTTTTTTCACCGTGGCTTAACTCTTTTTCACGGCGGAGCAAGTACAAATCACGAAACACTTCAGCGATTTCATAGAGCGAACCAGTTTTGATTTTCTCCATGTACTCGCGATAACGACGGTTCCATGTTTGCTTGTCGATCTTCACGTCTTTTCTCTGCACGATCGAAATCACTTTTTGCGCGTCGTCTTTGGTGATGATGGGGCGCAATTTCGATTCAGGATTATTTATGGGGACCAAAGCTTCAACATTGCTATTGAAGAGCTGAAAGCGATAGAAGGTTTGCTTAATGCCACAAAGTTCTTTGGCTTCGATGGCGATAATTTGGCCAACTCCGCTGCCTGCGTAAACGGCGTTATCGCCTACTTTAAATTCTACCGACATTTAATATCCTCTGTGATTAGGTCACGGACAGTATTCGAGCCGCATTATATATAGCACTTTTGACACGACTTATCAATTGAGGAGTGTAGGGCTTGTGATAAATTATTTAAGCTACTGACATTACTAATTAAATTTCATCATACCTATTCAGAATAGATAAGCGAAAATGGCTGTTTGCCGTTGCGGCCGAGGCTCACGCCAGTGCCCTTCACCAGAATCGTCACCGGGGTCACCAGTGGGGGGCTGAATACAATCTGCTCGGTATTATCAACTCGGCTTTCGCTGCGCCCTAGAATTCGGCCATTCACTTGTACTTCGAGATCTAAATTATTCACCAACGCTTTTTGGGCTGTCGGCGCGCCAGGCGCATCGGTGTAAACCAGTGTCACTTTAGCTAAGCGTCGCCCCACTACATTGACAGAGATGGACTGACCATTGGCCACTCCCGATTTTTCATCGACGACTTGATAACCAAAAGCTGTTGCTGCTGAAACATCTACACGACCGTAACCTTGATCGGGATTCGCGCCGCGCTTAAGCAGTTCTTGGCCTTTCGATTCACCCAGCTCGCCAAACTGACCCGGGTACATGTCGACCGCTGTGTGCAAAATCACTGCTTTGATCAAAGCCGCACTGGGGTTTTGCTGACCCGCTTTTTGCAAATGCTGGCGAACAATAGCCGCACCGGCAGCCGTAAGAGGAGTTGCCATTGATGTACCACCGCTAAAACAATAATCGGCGTTGAAGCGACCCCATAATTCTTCGGCACCTTGAGTGTGTGAGCAATCAGACAAAATATTTGAACCGGGCGCCACGACATCAGGCTTGATACGGCCATCGGTTGTGGGGCCACGTGAAGAAAATGCAGCTACGCCATTGATGTTATTTGATAATGTATCACCGGCAATAGGGTCCACTGGCCAAGGTTTAACGTCTTCAATTTTCACATTGCCCAGCCGGGACTGAATGCCACCACGCCGCACTAAATTCTCTGAAGCGCCAACGCTAATAATGTTTTTCGCGGTTGCCGGAGCACTGATTGAACCAGCGTCAATGCGACCATCGCTGTTGGCGTCCACACCATCGTTGCCTGCAGCAAAAAGAATGACCATGTCGGGGTTGTCCCACACGAATTGGTCAACCTCCGAAGTTTCAGAGTTGTACAAACCACGGGTCTCGGGGTCGCCCCAAGAATTGGTGTGAATACGCGCCCCTGCCGCGTAAGCCTGTTTGAAAATCACGCGCAAATCACCAGGAGTGGTGAGCGTCTCATGAGTCACTGACCACAAGCTCTGCATAATCAATTGCGCCTGCGTGGCGCCGCCCGTAATTTTGCCATTCGATAATGAGCCCACGCTACCGACAGAGCCCGTTACATGAGTACCGTGACCGGCAAAATCGGCCCAGCTGGTAGACCCATACCCCAAAACAAAACCTTGAGAGTAATTTTTAAAATCACTCGCCAGAGTTCTCACGTCGCCAGTATCTAAACCTGTGTCTGAAACCGCAACAGTTTGACCTTGCCCCATATAGCCGCGCGCCCAAGCCGCATCAAAATTCATTACTTTTGTTCCCGATTCATAACCGCTCAATTCATTCAAATCCCCATCGCGAAAACTGCGAGGGGAATTACGATTGTCGTCGAGAATCGCCTGCGGCAAAATTAAGTGGCGCAACTGCATTTTCGGTACTTGCGACATCCACTCCACACCTTCGATTTCGCTGAGGCGTGCGAAATCTTTCACCTGCGCACGCACCACGATCACCGATTCTGCGACTTCGAGCACTTGCCAGCCATCATTGATCAAATCCCCCGCGACAGGGGCCGCATTTACATTTGAAAAAAGTTGCAAGCGTACAGCTTTAAAGTTGGCGCTATTAAATACGTGGCGTACACGCAGCTCATCACTCACGCGATAGTCGGCACGATAATAAGCGAAATCATTGATGTTCGAGTTCTGTCCTCTGAGTGTACTCAGTTGATTTTCTCGCGCGAAAACTAAATAAGCATTTTCAGGGATGTAACGCAAAATCGATACGCCCGCGTTTTCGAGCTGGGCTTGATCACTGGCACTTATGCTCGCGTGATACTGCAAAACAAAATAACGTTTTTTTAATAAAGTCGCGTCACGAGTTGTCGATAATAGGTGGACAGGTGCTTGCGCTTTCAATTCTTGAATGGTGATTTCGCCAGCTTTGAACTGTAATCCGCCTTCGGCCAGTGCAGCCCCCGCGCATGTGACAATAAAAAATCCCGCCAGCAAAACCCGTGAGTTCAACAAAACACTCATCATGACCCCTCCCCAAAAATTCAGTGAGGAGGAATAAGACCCGATTTTTTTCCGACTATATAGGAATAATTACAAATTAGCGCTTTGCATTACTTATAAAACAAAATGCTTATCCGGTTGACTCCGGATAACGTAAATCCGACATGGATTGAGGCGATTTAGTGGCTCCGATGCCCAGTAAAGCCTGAAAAGCCGCCATTGG
>JAYUVI010000048.1:0-2034 GCA_043754135.1 Bdellovibrionales bacterium
ATGACGTTAGGCCAGAGCTCGCGCACTTTAAGTGGTGGCGAGAGTCAGCGTTTGAAAATTGCCCGTGAATTTTCTTTGAATCTCGCGAAAATGCAGACCGGTCGTAGGCTCATCTAATATATAGACGGTCGAAGTTTTCTGATTCAAAGAAAATTCACGGGCAATTTTCAAACGCTGACTCTCGCCACCACTTAAAGTGCGCGAGCTCTGGCCTAACGTCATGTAATCGAGACCCACTTCTTTCAGCAGCGAAAGCGGTCGCCGAATATTGGGGTAGTTAACGAAAAAATCCATGGCTTCAACTACAGTTAAATTCAAAATCTCGTAAATGTTTTTACCTCGATAAGTGATGTCTAAAACTTCAGGGCGAAATTTTTTGCCATCACAGGTGTCGCAGGGAATTTCAAGGTCATCCATGAACATCATGTCGATGATTTCGACGCCCAAACCTTTGCAAACCGGGCAGCGTCCCCCGTCGACATTCAAACTAAAAGTACTGGGTGTGTAACCTAAAGCCTTAGCCTCGTTTGATGAAGCCACCACGGTACGGATGGCATCATAAATTTTCATATACGTAACCGGGTTACTGCGTGCCGTTGTGCCAATAGGCGACTGATCTATAAACAAAACATTATTCACATGCTCTAAGCCATTGGCTTCATCATGTTCAAGAGCCGGCAAATACTCGACGCCAGTTTTACGCGCGAGAATCGGGTACAAAGTATCTGAAATCAAAGACGACTTGCCTGACCCACTCACCCCAGTCACGGTTACAATGCGATTGAGGGGGATGCGTATATCTAGATTTTTCAAATTGTTGCCACGACAGCCAACAAGCTCCAAAACGTATTTGTACTTATGAATATCGACAGCTCGCGGAGAAGCGAGCGGAACCCACTTTTTATTCTGCTTCAAATAAGGGACAGTGATCGAGTTCGGACTTTTATAAAAGTCTTGCCGGGTGCCAGAGTAAATCATTTCTCCACCCAAATGACCGCTGCCCGGCCCCATCTCAATAATATGAGAAGCATTGTTAATCACATCGTGATCGTGCTCGACCACCACCAAAGTGTTGCCGAGCTCATTCAGTTTTTTCAAAATGGAGATCAAGCGATCATTATCGCGCGGGTGCAAACCAATTGTGGGCTCATCTAACACATACAGAGTTTGCGAAAGGCCCACGCCCAACTGATTAGATAAATTCAAACGTTGGTATTCACCACCTGACAAAGTTTTTGTCTGACGATCCATGGTTAAGTAAGCGACCCCCACATCACATAAAAATTGCAGTCGCGAAACCACTTGCCTAAAAGGCTCGGCCGCAATTTTCATATCGTGCGCACTTAAATTTAACCCCTGCATATGCGTGAGCAAATCTTCGGCCGTCATGGCGCACAAATCAGCAATATTTTTCTTTTCAATAAAAACCTGCAAAGCTGCCGGTTTTAATCGTGTACCGTGACAAACTGGACATCGAAACGGACTTTTGTGACGCGCGATAAACACACGCACATGCATTTTATATTTTTTGGTTTCTAAATAATCGAACAAACCCTTAATGCCCCAAAACTCGTCGTCACCATTCCACAACAGATCTTGATGCTTCTTGGGCAACTGCGACCACGGTTGATGCAAATCAATTTTTTTCTTTTTGCAATAGGCGATCATATGGCGACGATCACGAGCCGCGCTCGGCATAGCAAAAGGTTTCAACGCTCCTTCAGCCAATGTTAATTTCGGGTTCGGAATGATCTTCACAGGGTCCACCTTCAGCACATTGCCGAAACCCTTGCACTCTTCACACGCACCCAATGGAGAATTAAAACTAAACAAACTCGAATGAATATCGGGAAAGCTATACCCACACTCGCTACAGGAAGTCTCTTCGCTCACAAGCATCACCTCGCCATCGGTGGTGTGAACTTCGGCGCGAGAAAAATTCATATGCATGTTGTATTTCAGCGAGTTATTGTAAGCTTGCGAAATAGAATCAACTAAACGGCCGCGATCACTTTCAACAAAAGCCAAACGGTC
>JAYUVI010000049.1:0-3603 GCA_043754135.1 Bdellovibrionales bacterium
CTCTTGAAAAATAGTTTTGAACCCTATTAGAATGTTTAATCTCTAAAAATAAATCTACGGAGGCTCATTCAAAAATGATGACTTTAATTCTGACCATTTTATCTTCAGGGTTTTTATTCACAAATGCTACGGCCGAAACAGCCGCAACAAACTTCAAGCCGGCTGCAGTCTACCAAGAACTCGTACCGAGTTTTCGCAAAACTCTAGGTGAGCTCGTCGCAGCCGACACCACCAATCCACCGGGTAATGAGGCCCGCGCGGTAAAAATTTTAGCGAAACGTCTTGACGCCGCCGGCGTAAAATATCAAATCGATGAATTCGCACCGGGCCGACAAAGTATCGTGGCACGCTTAAAAGGCGACGGCACACAGCGACCGCTTATGTTGCTCGCCCACATCGATGTTGTCGGCACCGACAATCAGACTTGGACAATGCCCAAACACAAGCTTACCGAAAAAGACGGTTACTACTACGGCCGCGGAGTGAACGACGACCTAGGCATGGCTGTTGCTAACCTTGAAGTATTTCTGCTCTTGAAAAAAAATAAAACGGCACTTCACCGTGATGTGATTCTTGCACTCACTGGCGACGAAGAATCGGGCGGCGCAGGTATTCAATCAATTCTGAAAAAACACCCAGAATGGGTCGACGCTGAAATTGCACTTAATGAAGGCGGCCAACCGGCGAATTTCGTGTTGAATGGCCCTGTGCAAATGGTGAATATGCAACTTGCCGAAAAAACATATCAAGATTTTAAAATTACCGCGACGGGCGAGAGTGGACATTCGTCTGTCCCCAAAAAAGACAATGCTATTTACAAGATGGCAAAGGCGTTGCAGCTACTTGAAAATCACCAACCTCGCGCGCATTTTACTGACCTCACACGAGAATATTTTCGTACGCGCGCCCAATTTGAAAAATTGCAGGCCAATCGACAGGCTATGCTCACTCTCGCTAACGCGAAAGGGCCACTCCCGAAAAAGGCCCTTGAAGTGGCACTGAATGACCCTTATCTCACTGCCATACTCACCACGACTTGCGTGGCCACTATGACCTCAGCCGGTACTAAAGTGAATGCACTACCGGCCGAAGCCGTAGGCTATGTGAACTGTAGAATTTTGCCTGATGAAACTCCGGCCCAGATTCAAGCGTGGATGCAGAATCTAATGGGCCCTTCTGTAAAAATAGAAGAGGTTGAAAAAACAAGCTTATCGGCACCGTCGCCACTAACGGGCGCTATACCTTCAGCTGTTAAAGTGGTGTCAGCGAAACTTTGGCCAAACGTGACTGTCATACCTTTCATGGGTCGCGGCGCGACCGATTCACGCTACTTACGAGAACATGGGATTCATGCGTATGGGCTTATACCTTTTCCAACAATTGAAACCGATTCAAGTCGCTCACACGGCATTGATGAACGCATTCAAGTTTCGGCTGTGCCAGTAGGGTTGCAGTTCCTCCATGAACTGACGCTGGAGTTAGCGGCGAGCCCACTCGCAAATAAGTGAGACGCCAGTGATTGAATCCGCCCCAGTACTTTTTACCGATAATATTCACTATGAATTCGCTCATCTTGCTTCGCTTAACGACGCCGCGATTACGAAAATTACGGTGATCATCAACACAGTTTATGCAGAAACCGAAGGCGCCATCTACAAACCCGGTCGCGCCCGTTGTTACGAAGCCGGCATTCGCGAAATTATCAAAGACAAAATGATGATCGTGGCTCTACATAAATCAGAAATAGTCGGCAGTGTGACACTGCTAAAACGCAAAGACGGCTTTGTTGAATTCGGCATGCTCGCCGTCGACCCTCAATTTCAAAAACGCGGTATCGCCCGAAATTTGGTTGAAGCATGCGAAAACTGGGCGCGCGAAAATCGATACAGCGAACTCGGCCTTTCTATTTTAGAAGCTCGCGACTTTCGATTGCCCTTCAAAGACTATTTAAAAATTTACTACGAGAAAATGGGTTACAAGCCTTTTGAGACTGATCTGTTTCATCACTATCATCCAGAGCCAGCCGAAGATTTATGCTGTGTGTGCGTTATCACGCGTTGGACAAAACATTTATAGAGGCGCTTGAAAAAAAAGCGCCCAATTTCGTCACAGCACCTCACGTCAACTCTTCAGCATGCACATAAAAACGATATCACCTAGACCATAGTCGTGGGCCAAGCTCACCCCTCAACTACTCACGTGCTAGTTGTACCCGACCCGACCTTAAGCCATAATAGAACATGCCGATTTTTGAATACACCGGTCTCACTAAACAAGGCAAAAACGTGCGCGGGATTGTCGATGCCGACAACGTCCGCTCCGCACGCGTCAAACTCAAAAAAGATGGCATTTACGTCATCGACCTCAAAGATAAAACAAAGGTAGCGAAAAAAGCAAAAGGCCCCAAAGTCATCGCCAGTCGCGGAGTGAACGTACAAGATCTTTCGATGATGACTCGCCAGTTAGCTACGCTTATCAAAGCCAATGTGCCACTCGTCGAATCACTCTCGGCGGTGTCTGAACAAGTTGAAAATGAAACTCTGTCTGAAGCGATAGCGGACGTGAAAAACAACGTGAATGAGGGTTCGACGTTTCATAAGTCGATTGCGAAGTACCCTAGAATTTTCAACAAAATTTATATTTCAATGTGCGAAGCTGGTGAAATGTCGGGTACTCTCGATGTCATTTTGCTTCGTCTTGCCGAATTCACCGAAGCCCAACACGCGCTCAACTCAAAAGTGCGTTCGGCCATGCTTTACCCCGTGCTCATGTTTTTCATCACAACAGGCATTCTCATGGTTCTTTTTATTTTCGTGGTGCCGAAGATCATGACCATTTTTGATTCGTCACCAGAACTTGTGCTGCCGTGGTACACAAAAATGGTTTTTGGCTTCAGCGGGTTTCTTGTCGATTATTGGTATGTGATTATTATTGCTGTAGTGCTGATCACCGTGGTTTTTTTCAACTGGAAGCGCACTCCCGCCGGCAGCGCACAGTGGGACGCCGTCACTCTGCAACTGCCCGTCGTCGGCAAATTGTCACGCACTATTGCGGTGTCGCGATTTTCCCGTACACTTTCTACATTACTCACGGGTGGAGTGCCGATGTTGGGCGCCATGGGTATAGTTCGTAACGTTGTCGACAATGAAGTTATCGCGAAAGCTATCGACAACGCTCGTGACAATATTAGTGAGGGTGAATCTATTGCAGGCCCTTTGAAAAAATCGGGACAGTTCCCTCCCCTCGTCTTGCATATGATTAGCATTGGTGAGAAAACTGGGGAGCTCGAAACGATGCTCACCCAGGTAAGTGACTCGTACGACTTTCAAGTCAAGAATGAGATCGACGGCCTCGCCTCTATGCTTGAGCCGCTGATGATTGTCGTTATGGGTTGCATTATTGGTATAATCGTCTTTTCGATCATGATGCCCATGTTTGAAATGTTCAATTTGGCAGGGTAATATCACCCCAATTCGGAGGACAATATGTTTTTGCAACGCCTTAAAAAATTAACGACTTTCGCGCCCGCTAGGGTAACAAATCAGCTAACAAATCAGCTAAAAAATCAGCGCGGTATGACGCTTCTAGAAATTATCATCGTGG
>JAYUVI010000050.1:0-3473 GCA_043754135.1 Bdellovibrionales bacterium
TTGCACATTGGTTCGCAAATACGTGAAGTCGAAACTTTCGCTGCGGCTATTAAGAAAAATCTCGATTTGTTTTTAAGCCTGCGCTCGCAAGGTTTTGAACTCACAACTTTTGACGTAGGCGGCGGTTTAGGCATGAACTATGAATCGCCAGATCTCGCGGCCGACGAAGCTCTGATCACTCAGTACATGAGCGTGGTGCAAGAACTTTTAGGTCAAAGCCCAGTGAAGAATATATTTTTTGAACCTGGCCGCGTGCTAGTGGCACGTTTTGGTGTATTGCTCACTGAGGTGCAATACGTGAAGCGCACGCCTTACAAGAATTTTTTGATTGTCGATGCGGGCATGCATGAGCTGATGCGGCCTTCGCTTTACCAAGCTTTTCATCGCATTGAAGTGGTCAACAGTGGTGCCGCTGCCCAGATAGCAACGGCGACTGTGAACGCGAGCGCCAAGATTTCAACGCCGACTGTAAACGCGAATGAAAAAGGTGCGGCAGCAGGCGGCGCGATTAAAAAAACCGGCACAGCGCCTGACCACGATATTTACGACGTAGTGGGACCCATCTGCGAATCGGCCGATACTTTGGGCCGTGATCGCTATTTGCCTAAAACTTTGCAAGAAGGTGATTTGCTTGCAGTCTGCGACGCCGGTGCGTACGGCGCAGTCATGGCCAGTCGCTACAATTTGCGTGAACCGGCCCAACAAGTGGCATTGAAGGATTAGCAAGCATTGAAGATCAGCAACTGAAATGAAGAATTAGGATGCAGAATTAAACTGACGTACGAACCCGAGGAGAACCGTTGAACGATAACAAAGGTTTTTTAAAAACTTTCTCAAAACTTTTTTTGCGTGGTGTATTCACGCTTTTGCCTTTCAGTTTGACGGTCATTATCCTCGTGGCGTTTTTAGGGTGGATTGAATCGAACTCGCAGAAATTTTTTGATCTGTTTGGGTTTGAGTTTTACTTCCCCGGCCTCGGGTTGCTGATTGGTGTGGCCCTTGTTTGCTTTTTGGGTTTTATCACGACGCTTAAATTCACCGATAAAATTATTCAAGCTCTTGAGCTGCCTTTTAAGAACGTGCCTATTCTTAAAAGTGTTTATAGCGCGGTGAAGAGTCTGTCTGATTACTTTTCGCCCGATAGCAAAAATATAGATCAACATGTGGTGGTGGTGAAGTTCCCAGGTATTGATGCCGAGCTTATGGGTCTAGTCACGCGCCGGCACTTGAACGACATGCCCAATGAATTCAATAAGGCCGATCGCGTGGCTGTGTTTTTGCCACTGTCGTATCAAATCGGCGGCTTAACGATTTTTATTCCTCGCGAATACATTAAGAAAACCGACATGAAAGTTGAAGTGGCGATGCGTTCAGCACTCACGGCGTGGATGCCTACCAGCCAAGACTCGTAAATGGCTTTGCCTCAAGATTCGCAGAGTTTCGAGCCAGCACTCGTAAACCTCGATGCCGCGATTTTCGGTTACACGGCATTGCAGAGCTCTGTCACTCCACGCTGCTGGTTTGCAATTCCACCTTTGTGGAAAACTCAATCGTGCGAACGCGATCTGTTTTCGGGTCTGAACACAAAATATATTGTGTTGCAGTCTGAGCGAAACTTGAAAAATCTCCCAGACAAGTCGCGACCACCGCGATAGTGCCATCGGCACTTGGGGCTGAGTTCATATCACCTAAATGATAAAGTGCAGTCACTTGGCTCGATGCGTGTGTAATAATCTGCTTTTCTGCTGTCAGCAAAACATAGCCATTCAATTTAGCATCGCTTTGCACGGCTGTAAGCATGCGTTCTGAGAGTAAGGTGAATTTCGACTGATGGGTTGCTCCGAAAGAAGTCATCGCGAAAAGCACGGTGGCTGATGTAAAAAGTATTTTTCGCAGTATCATTTCTTAGATTCTCCAATGCAGAAAATTTGCGGGAACTCTGTAAATTTAAATTCAAATAGGCGCGGCTCTTTTGCACCAGCAGCCTGGCATGAGATTTTGTAGACTTTGGGGATGGGTTGCATTTCGAGCACAGCTAAATCGGGACTGTCGCCAATCACCCCTTGATCGTCGCTCTCGTTGATTGTAACGGGGATATAAAACCCATTTTGCTGGGCAATTGAAGGGTCGAGTTGTGTGAGCACAAGTTCACCGTGGCAGACTTCGTTGTTGGCTGTGGTGTAGTCAACAGTGGCGGTGACAACCAGTTGGCTGAGAGCGACTTCGAGCTCGGCTGTCGACGCAAACTCAGTTTTTTCAGGCAGATTTTGGGTGAGCTTAACAGCTGCTTCAATATCGGTTTTGGCCGCGGGGCTAGCATTGGCGGCAGCGTCGCCCGCAACTGGGTTTTTATTTAAATCTTTCTCGATCGCGGCAACAGCGAGAGCGCGTAAATAATCGGAGTCGTCGCGCAGACGCTCAACACTCTTTTTATAAAAATCGAGACGCAATTCTTTTTGGCGAGCTTCGTTAGCTTGAGCGCCGAAGTAACCGGTGGAACTGCCTGGGGCTGCATAAACTACTGTAAAGGAAGTGAGAATGCTCAGCATGAGAGCGAAAATAGCGCGATTGCAGGGCATGGGGCCTCCGACGACAGCCACTTCAGCGGCTTAGAAGAGTTCAGTGTGTAAGGGTATTTATAGTAAATAGTGCAAAGCGTCAAACTGAACATCAGGGTTCACCTAAAGTACCGCCTGAGGAGATGGCGTAAGGAACACGCCATGTTGGAGATAGCACCCTGGTCAGGCCGAATAGCCTAGTTCAATTTAATCAAAGTCACATTCCCACTTGCACTGTTGGTATCCAAAGTCACATAGTCAACAGCCTGCAAAGGGCCTCTAGATGAATACCTCACCAAAGAGACCTCGCCGTCGTCTTTAATCTTCAGATCTTCAAAATAATCCCTACGATCGGTACCGGGAATATCAAACTGTGTCCCTTTACGATTTTTTAAATCAACAAATAGGAGTCGACCGGATCCAGAAGTTAATATCGCGAGCTTTGTGCCATCTGGACTCAATTTGAAATCATTAACATCTGCCGGTAGGTCGATATAGGAATGGTCAATCATCTTATTTATGTCAACATCCCAAACGGTCAGGGTGCGACCTCCATGCCAGGAACTGAAAGCGACACGCTCGCCGTTCGAACTCAAGGCACCTGTTATACCTTCTCTGATATTAATCGGGATCTTTTCTGAAGCCCTCTGTTTTTCCCCTGAAGCAGAATCGCGGACGACAAGTTGACCGCTAAAAGTCAATAACAGCATCGTTTTTACATCTTCGGTAGCAGCCAGAAAAATTTCGTTTTCAAATCGACGAGTTATCTTGTCAAGAAGGCTTTCGATGCTAGTATCGCGGTCACTTGTTTTAACTAATATTAGCGATCCAGCTGATGCTAAAATTTTTTCCATGTAGCGCGCTGGTGCGCCCAAACCATCAGACAGCGCAAACTGATTGATTGGTATTCTATTT
>JAYUVI010000051.1:0-3549 GCA_043754135.1 Bdellovibrionales bacterium
AGTGTAAACTTTAATATCCGCAAGTTCGTTTAAATTACGTTCTACTAATATTTGCATGGCCTGGAGGGCACGGGCTTCATCCATTCGCGCGGTTAATATGTGGAGGGGTTGCATGGAAAGATATTTTTCTTTCAACTTTTGATCGAGTTTTTCTTCTAAATACTCTTCAAGAAAATTGAAGTACGGCTGAAAAGAATCGACCATCGTGCCGTCTAAATCAAAAACCCAATAGTTCATAATTCTCCTGCGCTGTGAGGCTGACTCGCTCGTGTCATTCTCCTAATTTTCGAACCCTTCTTCGGCCATAAGATAAGCCCAAACTGCCATCGTTGCGGCGCCCGCATCGAGCGCAGTTTTATCTATAGCTGTGAAAACATCAAGGGCTGAGTGGTGGTAGTCAAAGTAATGTGTGGAATCTACATCGAGTCCAAAAGTGGCGCACCCTAAGTCGTTTAAAGGTTCGACGTCAGTGCCGCTGCCACCAGCTTCAATCACATCAGCATGGAGCGGCGACAAGAATGGTGCCCAAGTTTGTGCTTTTTGCAAAACCATATCATTAGCATCTACCGAAATCCCGGTGGGCATTGCACCACCGGCATCGGACTCAATGGCACCAACGTGGCGCTCATTTTTTTTCTTCGCTTGAAGCGCATACTCTTCACCTCCGTAGCCGCCAAACTCTTCAGACATAAATAACACCACACGAATGGTGCGTTTAGGGCGTAACTGCAATTGCTTGAGCGCGCGCAAAGCTTCAATCGATTGTACAGTGCCGGCGCCGTCGTCATGGGCGCCTTCAGACAAGTCCCAACTGTCGAGGTGACCGCCGATCACCACGTACTCTTCAGGTAATTCACGCCCTGTCATTTCGGCTATTACATTGTACGAAGTTACTGCGGAGTGATTTTCTGCGCTCAGGGTAAGGTGCACTTTCAAATTCGGTTGCGCCGTCAATTTTTCGGATAAAAGCCGTGCGGATTTTGTACTCAAAGCAGCAGCAGGTATTTTCGCAAAGCGGGGATTGTAGACGGTAATCCCGGTGTGAGGGTGTTCATCGTCGATCAGAGTTGTCATTGAGCGCACAAGAACAGCGACGGCACCAAACTGTGCGGCCTTAGCTGGTCCCGAGCTGCGTTGATCAACGGCCTGACCATAAGCTGCAAATTTATTTTCAATATTGGCCATTGCCCGATTGTAAAAAACAATCTTACCCTGAATCTGCGCGCGGCCTAAGGCTTCAACTTGCGCCAACGACTGCACTTCTATAACTGCGGCTTGAAGACCTCGCGTAGGTGTACCGACGCTGCCACCCAGAGCCGCCACTTGTAATACCAATTCACCATCTGCAGTTATGGCGCGAGCTTCTTCGCGATCGCCACGTGTCCATCTGGGCGCTTGCATGGGTTGCAACCAAACTTTATCAAAGCCGTAACTTTCAAGTTTAGCTTTCGCCCAAATGACAGCGTTTTCGGCACCCACTGAACCACTTAAGCGCGGGCCCATGCTGGTGAGCTCGCGTAAATTTTCGTGAGCTTGCGAGTGCTTCGTGATTTCGTTGATAAGCTTTTGTGTTGGCGATGATGCGGTCGTGGCGCTACTTAAATCGGCGTACGTGAAAGCGAGCGTGCAAATAAGAGCTGTGAAAACTGTAACCAAAATAAGGCGCAAAACCGTAAAGTGCTGACGCATGAAATCCCCCTAAAGCGTAATTGAACCTTGTGTATGCCTGAGATTGGCCTTTCAGACAACTGCTGGGAAGATGTCATACATTTTTTGCTGTTGAGCGCACTAGCGCTAGTGCGCTCAACGATTATACGGGGTCAGCGTAATCTTTAGCGACGATACCGTACTTCTCGATTTTGCGGAGCAAAGTTTTCTTTGGGATGTTCGCGTGCAGCGCAGTTTGATTAATGCGGCCCTTAAACATTTTCAACGCCTTAACGATGAATTCTTTCTCAAAGGCTTCTTTATGGCGATTGAAGTCAAGACTCTCGCCCGAGATTGTCACAATTTCTTCGCTGGCACCGAGCTCATGACCGTCACTGCCGTTTGCGTCCATTTGGTCATCATCTTCGTCGTCGCCGGCTATAAAGTTTTTCACTTTTAAGTTGGGCGCGTTGAGCTCAACGCCGGTCGCTACCAAGAAAGACTCAGGTAGCGACGCCACGGTCAAGTGTGGGCCTTCTTCAAGAATAAACGCGTGTTCGATCACATTTTCAAGTTCGCGAATATTACCAGGCCATTCGTACTTTTTTAGGAGTATTAACGCTTCAGGTGTAGCCGAAATAATTTTCTTGCTCTGCTTTTTATTAAACTTCGTCACGAAGTTTTTCACAAGTTGCTCGATATCGTCACGACGTTGTGAGAGTGACGGCAAGAAAATTGGCATAACGTTCAAACGATAATAAAGATCCTCGCGAAATTTATTTTCTTTGATCATTTCTTCGAGTGGGCGATTGGTCGCGGCGATAATGCGCACATTAGCTTCAATATCACGATTCGCGCCGACGGGAGTAAACGTTTTCTCTTGCAGCACGCGCAAGAGTTTTACTTGCATGAACACCGGCATATCGCCTAACTCATCGAGAAACAAAGTGCCGCCTTCGGCAAACTGAAATTTACCAATTTTACGTTGATCGGCACTAGTGAAGGCGCCTTTTTCGTGACCGAAAAGTTCACTTTCAAATAAGTTCTCTGGGATCGCTGAGCAGTTGATGGCGACAAATTTGCCATCTTTCTGAGCTGAATTGAGGTGAATCGCTCGCGCGACGAGTTCTTTACCGGTACCTGATGCACCACGAATCAAAACCGGCGTGTCGACTTTCGACAAACGATTGATCACGTGAAACACTTTGCGCATTTGCGCGTTGGCTCCGATAATTTTGCGACCGTTTTCAACAGCCAGCTGGGGTGCAGACGCCGCGACTTCAGAAATCAAATTGTGCGCCATAAGAGCTTTGTTAACGAGGTCAATGAGCTCTTCGCTCTTCACCGGCTTTGAAATATAATTGTACGCGCCCTCTTTAACCGCCTTCACGGCATCATTGATATTCGCGTAAGCAGTCATAATAATGGCGATAATTGAAGGATCAAATTCTTTAATCGAATTGAGTGCAGCCAAGCCGTTCATACGAGGCATATCGACATCGAGAATCACTAAGTTGTAGGCACCAGTTTTTATTTTTTCAATCGCATTGACGCCGTCAAAGGCTTCATCCACATGAAAAGTGCTACCCATGGTTTCAAGGGTGGTTTTAATAGAAAGTCTTAGGCCTTGGTCATCATCGACTACGAGAACCTTCATCATAAATTTTTTCCTTCTTTCTCAAATCAATCAGTTACAAATCCATAGGTAAATCAACGGTGAAAGTGGAGCCTCTTTGTGGCTCGCTTTCAACCATAATTTGCCCTTTGTGCAGGTCAACAAAATATCGTGACAGGTAGAGCCCGAGTCCCGAACCCTTTATTGTGCCTTCGCGTACGTTTTTACTGCGATAAAATTTACTGAACAAATGCGGCAGCTCATTTTTATCAATCCCCATACCTTGA
>JAYUVI010000052.1:0-5229 GCA_043754135.1 Bdellovibrionales bacterium
CGGCAAGATTGGTAGCGTGGTCGAGCAAATCGCGCTTTTTTGTTTTCAATTTGATCCGACGAAAAACAAATATACACTTTATGCATTCAACATCATGCAAATTGGCGGGGGCCTTACCATTTTGATTTTGGCCGTATTGATTGCTCCTATTTGGTTGCGCGAAAGAAAACGAAAAGCCCTGGTTCGGGCTTAAAGAGGAGAGGCGTTTCTATGTTTTTCAGTCAGATAGCACACGCAAAGTCGTTGATGCCTGTGCAGGGTTCTACTTTCGCTGCGAAAGTCGATACTCTGTATGTGTTTTTGCTTTACGCCAGCGTGATTTCAAGTTTGCTCGTTATTGGCGGCATGGTGTACTTCGCGTTTAAGTATCGCCGCAAGACTAATGGCGAAAAAACGGCGTACATAGCCCATAGCACTATTTTAGAATTCTTGTGGAGCTTCATACCATTCGTGATCTTCATGGTGGTGTTTGCTTGGGGTTGGGTCGTTTATCACGATATTCGTCATGCACCTAAAAATGCTTTTGAAATTCATGTTGTCGGTCAGAAATGGTATTGGGATTTTTTATACAAAAGTGGTCGCAAAACTTCAGGCGAATTTTATGTTCCTGTTGGCGAGCCTGTGCGTATGATCATGAGCTCACGCGATGTGATTCACAGCTTTTACATCCCCGGCTTTCGTACAAAACAAGACGTGGTACCAGGCCGGTATACCGCTCTGTGGTTTGAGGCCACCAAAATAGGAACGTTTCAAATTTTTTGTACGGAATATTGCGGCGATGGCCACTCGGCCATGTTAGCGAAACTACACGTGCTGCCTAAAGATAAGTTTGAAGAGTGGTTGCAGAACGACCCTTACAAAGGTTTGTCACTTGCAGACATCGGCAACAAGGTGTTCATGCAAAAGTGCACGGCTTGTCATAATCCGACGCACGAGAAAAAAGTGGGACCGGGTTTGGCGGATATTTTTGGCAAGACTCACGAATTCGAAAATGCGGCGAGCACCACAGTTGATGAAAACTATGTTCGTGAATCTATTTTGAATCCGTCAGCGAAAATCGTGAAGGGCTTTCCCAATGCGATGACGCCGTTTCAGGGTCAAATAGCAGAGCAAGAGTTAACTGGTGTAATTGAATATTTAAAGAGTCTTAAGTAAGGGGGAGTTATGGCCGGATCTGCACACGCGCACTCAGCGGATTCCAATTATATAAATCACGAATCGGGACTCTGGTCTTGGCTCACTACCTTGGATCACAAACGCATCGGCATACTCTACATGGTTGCTGTAATGTTGTTTTTCTTGATCGGCGGCACGTTCGCCATGCTCATTCGCTGGGAGTTATTCACTGCGGGTCCAACGATAAAACTAGGCCAATTTGCTATGGATGCCGCCAACTATAATCGCATGATGACGTTTCACGGAGCGGTGATGGTGTTCATGGTGATTATCCCGGGCATCCCGGCCTTCTTGGGTAACTTTGTGATGCCCATTCAGATCGGCGCGAAAGATGTGGCCTTTCCGCGACTCAATCTGTTGAGCTGGTACTGCTTAATTATTGGTGCGATGATCGCGTTCACCTCTTTGATCTATAATGGTGTCGACACGGGTTGGACATTCTACACGCCATATTCAATTCAAACGTCGAACGGGACCACCTTTGTTGTTCTCGGCGCGTTCGTGATGGGGTTCTCGTCAATTCTCACCGGCTTAAATTTCATCGTGACGATTCATAAGCTGCGCGCACCCGGCATGACATTTTGGCGTATGCCGCTTTTTGTGTGGGCTTTGTACTCAACGGCGGTGATTCAAGTTTTAGCAACGCCGATTCTCGCTATTACGCTAATGTTATTAGCGGCTGAGAGGTTACTGGGTATAGGTATTTTCGACCCGAGTCTGGGCGGTGACCCGGTGTTATTTCAACACTTTTTCTGGTTCTATTCTCATCCAGCCGTCTACATTATGATTTTGCCTGCCATGGGTGTGATCAGCGAACTCATCGCCACCTTTTCACAAAAGGTGATTTTCGGTTACAAGGCGATCGCGTTTTCATCGATCGGTATTGCGGCTGTGAGCTTCTTCGTTTGGGGTCACCATTTATATGTAAGCGGTCAGTCTGAAATCGCCGGCATTATTTTTTCATTCATCACTATGCTCGTAGGCGTACCGACGGCGATTAAGGTGTTCAACTGGACAGCCACTCTTTACAAGGGTTCAATCAATTTCGCCTCGCCGATGCTTTATGCATTTGGTTTTCTATTTCTGTTCACCATTGGTGGAGTGACTGGCATTATCCTCGCGGTTATTGGCGTGGACGTGCACTTTCACGATACCTACTTTGTGGTCGCACATTTTCACTACGTTATGGTGGGTGGAACTTTAATGGCGATTATGGGCGGCATTTATTATTGGTTCCCAAAAATTTTCGGCAAAATGTACAACGAGTTTTGGGCGCGCATTACTTTTGTGCTTATTTTTGTGGGTTTCAACGTTACATTTTATCCGCAATTCGTGTTGGGAGCGATGGGCATGCCCCGCCGCTATTTTGATTACTTACCTGAGTACACGCAGCTCAATCAGATCTCATCGATTGGGGCGTGGACAATCGGTACGGGTTTCTTAATCGCTTTGATCGTGATCATTCACGGTATGATGAGGGGTGAAAAAGCGCCGATGAATCCATGGGGAGCAAAAACTCTCGAGTGGACGACGCCCTCGCCCCCTCCGCATGAGAACTTTTTAACTGAACCCATAGTCACGGCAGGTCCATATGAGTATCGCTAGTACGCACGGCAATTCCAATCTGGCTCACCATTTTAAGACGATGGAGCAGCAGTTTGATGCTGCTAAACTTGGTATTTGGTTATTTCTCTGCACCGAGATCTTGATGTTTGGTGGGCTCTTTGTTGGCTATATTATTTTTCACAATATTTACCCCGAAATGTTTGCTGAAGGCGCGAAGCACCTCGATTGGCGATTGGGCGCGATTAACACCGTAGTGCTACTCGCGAGCTCTTACACAATGGCGATGGGCATTCATTATGCGCAAACCAACCAAAAGCAAAAGTCGTTGATCAATTTGTGGATCACCGTGGTCTGCGGCTGTATTTTCATGGTCATTAAATATTTTGAATACACTCACAAATTTCATATAGGTCTTGAGCCTGGCAAGTTCTTTCACTTTCAAGGTGCTGAGCATTCTAATTTGGCGTTGTACTTCTCTTTTTACTTTTTGATGACCGGCTTACACGGTTCACACGTGCTGGTCGGTCTCGGTTTGATTATCTGGGTGATCAAACGCACGATGAATAATGAGTTTAACTCAGAGTTTTACACTCCGGTTGAGTGTGTTGGACTGTTCTGGCACTTGGTGGATTTGATTTGGATTTATCTCTTCCCGTTACTTTATTTGGTCGGTTAAGGGGGCAACATGAGTCAGGATATGAATCACGGTGGACATCACCATATAGTACCACCATCTACTTATGCGAAGATTTTGGGTGTGCTGCTCGTTTTGACAGCGGCGACCGTGTTGGTGGCTAAACCAGTTTCCGGTTTTGATGCGGGTCATTTGAATGCGTTGATTGCATTCGCTATCGCAACTGTGAAAGCCGCATTTGTTCTTGCGATTTTCATGGGCCTTAAGTACGACAAGAAGCTGAACTTGGTAATTATTCTCAGCGGCGTCTTCTTTTTAATCGTAATGTTTAGCTTTAGCGTGCTTGATATTTACACACGCATAAAAGTCGACAGCACCCTCTGAGAAACTCGTAAGAAAAGGTCGCATCTGCCTCTTTTAAAGAGTTTAGGCGAAGTGAGGTTTGCTTGCTGCGGTCGTATTTGAAATTAACTAAATTTGGAATTGGGCTTTTTGTCATGATTGGTGGGCTTGCCGGTTATGCTGTTAGCTTTCCGCTTGGTCAGTCTGTTGAGTTGCTGAACCCGCTTATGCTCATTATTGGTTTATATTTACTCAGTAGCGGTAGCTTCGCTATTAATCAGGCGCAAGAGTGGCAGAGCGATGTGAAGATGGCACGCACGGCTTCGCGGCCGTTGCCTGCAGGTGAAATGCAACTTTGGCAGGCCTACACCATTGGTGTGATTTTTTGTGTGGTGGGTTCGTTTTTACTTTATCTGCTGAGCTCACTCGCCGCCGGTGTGGGGTTGTTGACCATTGTTTTGTATAATGGACTCTACACTTTGTACTGGAAAAAAAATTGGGCCTTTGGTGCTGTGCCTGGCGCGATCCCTGGGGCTATGCCTGTGGTGATTGGCTATGCAGTGAACACGAACACGCTGCTTGAATCGCAATGTGTCTATTTATTCTTAATCATGTTTCTCTGGCAGATGCCACATTTCTGGGCGCTCGCTGTGCGCTACAAGAATGACTATGCGTTGGGAGGCTTCCCGGTACTGCCGCTTAAAATTGGCGTCGACCGCACGCTTTACCACATTGGGCTTTACACGTTTGCTTATGTCGGGGTCGCTGTGGCGGCACCGCTTTTTGTGTCGACACATGTTTCGTATTTGCTCTTGATAATACCTTTGTCAGTTAAAGTCTTGTGGGAGTTCTTTCGTTATTTTCATTCTGAAAATCAAAAGATGTGGTTGCCATTTTTTCTGTGGGTGAACCTGAGCATGCTGGTTTTTATATGCGTTCCAGTTTTTGATAAGTGGTTTTTTTATTTCACTGAAATGATGGGCTAAAATGAGCCGTGAGCGCCTGACGCGAATTTATGGTTATCTCACTATAGCGATTTTTATACTCGTTGCCTTGGGCGGGGCTGTACGCGCTATGAATGCGGGTCTCGCTTGCCCCGATTGGCCACTTTGCTTTGGTGATTTTATACCTGATTATCACCCCCAGGTTTATTTTGAATTCATTCACCGGTTGTTAGCGGGAGTCATTGGCTTAGTTTCGTTTTATTTAAATATTCAAATTATTCGTAAGCCAGCCAGTGAAATAAATCATGCACTTAAATTATTAGCCGTGGCGATTATGTTGCTGCTGGCTGCGCAAATCGTGATGGGTGGTCTGACCGTTTTATTGAAGCTCCACGAAAAAGTAGTGGCGCTACATTTGGCTATGGGAACGGGTTTTTTTGCGACTTCGTTGTGGATGTATTTGTCGTTGGCATTTATGCAAAAATTCCCCGGCACTCGGGTTTCTAAAAAGGCCCGCTCCGCTTGTATTATTTTGTTGAGCGCAGTTTACGGGCAGATTCTTTTGGG
>JAYUVI010000053.1:0-4310 GCA_043754135.1 Bdellovibrionales bacterium
TGGTCGATAGCTTTTTCTCGGCTGCAGCGGAGTTGGTAAAGGCGGCTCTGGGTACTGGCTTACTTAGTGATTTTATTGCCGACGGCATGATTACAGGCCTTGGAGCCGTGCTTGTGTTTGTGCCACAAATTTTTATTTTGTTTATTGGTATTTCGCTGCTCGAAGACAGTGGTTATTTAGCGCGCGCGGCGACTCTAGTAGATAAACCTCTTTCTAAAATCGGTTTGAATGGTAAGGCGTTTGTTCCTATACTTTCGGGCTTTGCTTGTGCGGTGCCGGCGATGATGGCCGCGCGTTCGATTAATTCGGCGAAAGAGCGTTGGCTAGCGATGTTTATTATTCCGTTTATGACGTGTTCAGCGCGCTTGCCCGTGTATGCGTTGCTACTGGGTTTTTTATTTGTCGGTCAGCCTTTCTTAGCTGGTATGTATATGGCGCTGCTCTATGTGGGGGCCGTGGTGATCGGCGCGTTGGCCTCGGGGATTCTCAATAAATTGGTAAAAGTGAAGAGCGCGAGTTTCTTTTTGCTTGAGTTGCCGCTTTATCGTCGGCCGCAGTGGCGTGTGGTTTTGCGCAACAGTATCAAGCGTACGAAAGCTTATGTCGTGAAGACAGGCCCGATCATTTTGGTGCTCTCGGTGGTGCTGTGGGTGCTTTCGACTTTTCCTCACTACAATGAGGCCGATGGGAATGTGCGTTTGCAAACTAGTTACGCGGCACAAATGGGTGAACACCTTGAGCCGTTTTTTAAACCTATGGGCGTCGACTGGCGTGTGGGCGTGGGTTTAATCTCGGCTTTTGCGGCGCGCGAAGTTTTTGTGTCGTCGTTGGCCGTGATGTTCAATGTAGACAGCGGCGATGACGACGATTCGATTCGTGAAGGTTTAATCACAAATATGCGCACAGCTAAGTTTAGGGACGGCACGCCGATATTTACCACTGCATCTGTGGTGTCGCTGATTTTATTTTTTATGCTGGCGCTGCAATGTATTTCGACGGTGGCAGTGGCTCGGCAAGAGATGCGTTCCACTCCTTTCGCACTCACTCAGTTAGTGGCGATGAACGTGCTCGGGTACGTTGTTGCTGTAATAGCTCATAGCATCATGTCGTGACGTCTTACGCGTTCATGCCCTAGCCTTTCATTACAAAAAGGGGGCGACATGATGTCTTATCTTTCTCAATTAGTTATCAGTGCGTTGGTTTTAGGTTCAGGTTTTGCGGCGGTTTTTTCGGTGGCGGCTCACGCCGACGACGGCGATGAACCGCTTATGGTGCCGGCCTACTATGCGCAACAAGAGGTTAGTTTTGATTATGCTGGCCGATATCAATCTTACCATTGCGATTTTGTGCGGGCAGAAACTACGGCTATTTTGCGCAAGTTAGGTGCGACAGAGATCGAAGTTTTCTGTGATGGCGGATTGCCAAATAACCGCGGCAGTCATATCGACGCATTTTTCGTAGCGCTTCGCCAGACTACTGAAGACAAGTCGACGCGGCAGGCGGAATTGGCTCCAGTGGAGTTTAATTTTGTTTCTTCATGCGATTTGCGGGACACGCTGATCACTTCGTTACTTGAAAGTTTTGATGTCAGTGGGCTAACGAAGGGCGGCACATGTCGTAATTCGCGTGGTTCGTTGGATTTTCAATTCTCAACTTTATTTTAAGGTGGCGTCGATGTTACGTACAAAGACAATGGTTTTCCGGGCGATAAGTGTGGCGAGTGCAGCTTTGTTAGTGACTGCGTGTTCGTCCCCGAAAAAACAACAAGCGTCACCGAGTGCGACCGCTGTAAATAGTAGTGGTCGCTCATGGTCTGGCCAAATGCAGGGCATGGCTGAGCAGCTGCAAGAGTTGATGCCTTTTGTTTTCAGTCGTGCTGAATTCACCGATGCCGAAAATGCTAAACGCATCCGCGGGTTGCTCGTCGATTTTGAAAAGAGTGTCGAGCTTGTGCCTCAACACACCGGTGAAGTGCTTTTGGGTAAAGACCCGCTCGTGCAGTTTTCGATTCAACGTATGCGCTCCAATGCGCAACAAGCGATTAAAGCTTTTGATGAAAATCATCTCGAGTTTTCCCGACATATAGTACGTGAGAACACAGGTTTATGTTTTAACTGTCACACCACCACACAATTGGGGCCCGAAAATAATTTTTCAACTAAGGCGATACCGCCAACGTTTCGTATCCAGCCTACAGAAAAAGCCGAGTACTATGTGGCGACTCGACAGTTTGATCGTGCGACTCATTTGCTCGAGCAGGTGCTTGAATCGACAGCCAGTTGGCTCGATAACCCTCATGAGCAAGTCGGGGCTATGCGCCGTTATTTAGCTGTGCAAGTGCGGGTCAAAAAAGACCCGGCCGATGCGGCATTGACTATTGAAAAATTTTTGAAAAATAAAAAGTTGCCGTACTTTGTGGCGACTGACACTGAGGCGTGGTTGCAAGGTTTGCATGATTGGCAGAAATCGCTTAAGCGCCAAGTGGGTTCATATAAATTGGCGCAAGAGTTACTGGCGAAAGCGGCGAAAAAACAGACCGCGGGTGGTTATCAAGCAGGATATGTCGAGTACCTGCGGGCTTCGTCTTTGTTGCATGAAAGTTTACGTGGCGCAAAAACGGCGCAGCAGCGGGCTGAAATTTATCGCTTATTAGGTGATTGCTACGACACGTTGTCTGAAACCGGTACATGGGATTTGCCTGAGGTTTATTTCGAGTCCTGCGTGCGAGCGGCGCCTAAAACCATCGTATCGCAGCGTTGTTATAAAGATTTCGAAAAAGCCATTGTGATGGGTTACTCGGGCAGCGCGGGTGTATTTATTCCCAAAGAGGAACGCGAGCGTTTGAGCGAGCTTAAAACGCTTTCAGGCCTTATGCAGTAGTGGTAAAACACTCACCAAGTTTTCAAAGGTGGGTGTTTTATGCTTTCTGTTCTAGAAATTAAAAAAAATTTTGGATTTACGAGCGAAATTTACGATGTGGTTTGCACCGGTCGTGAGTGGCATAAGTCTTTGGGTGACGCCGCGGCTTCTGCGCGATCGGTGACTCTCCATTCACCAATTGATGGTACAAAAACTGCGCAAGTCGCACTGGCTACCCGTGCTGACTACGAAAAAGCCGTGAGCGCTGCTGCGCGCGGTTTTGCGCTCTGGCGAAAAGTGCCAGCTCCGCAACGGGGTGAAGTGGTTCGCCAAATTGGCGAAAGATTTCGCCGTGAAAAAGATGTTCTCGGTGCTTTAATTTCTTATGAAATGGGCAAGTCGTTGCAAGAAGGTAAAGGCGAAGTGCAAGAGATCATCGATATTTGTGATTTCGCGGTGGGTTTGTCGCGCCAGCTTTATGGTTTAACTATGCACTCCGAGCGCGCGTTACACCGCATGTACGAGCAGTGGCACCCGCTGGGTAATGTCGGCATTATTACGGCATTTAATTTTCCGGTCGCGGTGTGGGCGTGGAATGCTATGCTCGCGACAGTTTGTGGTAACAGCACGATCTGGAAGCCCTCTGAAAAAACTCCGTTAGTCGCGATGGCCTGCTTTCAAATTATTCGCGAAGTTTTAAGTGATTGTGAAGTGCCTGAAGGTGTTTTCAATTTGGTGATTGGCGACGGCCCGGTTGTAGGCGAAGCGATGATTCACGATTCACGTGTGCCGCTCGTGTCAGCGACGGGTTCAACTCGCATGGGTCAACGCGTGGGCGAAGTAGTCGGTGGCCGCTTAGGTCGCAGTTTGCTTGAGCTCGGCGGCAACAATGCGCTGATTTTGAATCGCAATTCAAATTTAGAAATGGCGATACCGACTGTCGTGTTTGGTGCGGTGGGCACTTGTGGTCAACGTTGTACGTCGACCCGACGATTGCTGGTTGAAGACGTAATTTATGATCGCGTGCGCGATGTTCTGGTCAAAGCGTATCGCGGTTTGCGAATTGGTTCGCCATTAGATGAAAAAAATCACGTGGGCCCATTGGTTGACCGTGGCGCAGTCGAGATGATGCAAAAAGCTTTGCGAGCGGTGGAGAGCGAAGGCGGCCGCGTATTGTACGGCGGAGAAGTTTTGTCGGGCCCAGATTATGAGTCAGGTTGTTATGTAAGGCCGGCATTGGTTGAAGCCCGCAATGAAATGTCGATCGTACAAGAAGAAACTTTCGCGCCGATTCTATATTTGATTCGCTATTCAGGCGACGTGAACGAGGCTTTGCGTTTGCAAAACGGAGTACGCCAAGGTTTGTCGTCGGCGATTTTCACCAATGATTTGCGCGAAGCCGAACAGTTTTTATCGGCATGGGGTTCTGACTGTGGCATTGCCAATGTGAA
>JAYUVI010000054.1:0-2445 GCA_043754135.1 Bdellovibrionales bacterium
CTGTTATGGGTTTTTCTACACCACCAGACAGTATATCGTAAGCTTGGTCGGCATTCGCATCGCCGGCCTCTGCAAGAAGCTCTATGAGAGTTTTCGGTCCGTTTAAACCCTTTGCCTTTTCGACAATTTGGGCATTCAAACTCGGTAACCCAGTATTGTTCTGCTCAATTTTACTTAACAGCTCAATCAAACGATTTTGAATGGCTGTTTGGGTTTTCGTATTGCCGTAATCGACGGAATCATTCGCCGTTACTGCCGCCTGAAGCCCTTGTCTTAAATTTGAAGTGCCCATACCGCTCAAAGAATCAACAACTGCATTGATCACAAAGGTGTTCGGCCGCGCCAACTGCAGCTCTTTCTGCAATGTTAGAAGCAGCGCTGTTTCAACTTCTTGATAGTGAAAGACAGCTAAATTTACAGCAGCTTGTGAGCGAGTTTTGGCATTCGTGTGATCGAGTTCAGATTTTAACGAACGGATAATTTCTAAATCGTTATCGCCCGCATTCGCGTTATAAACGGGCGAAAATAAAGCGAGCGTTACAAGGCTCAAAAATCCTGAACTGACCAATTTTTTGACATAGGCCTGAAAACCGCTAAACAACATGCAGCTAAACCTCGTTCTAACACCGTAATAATGATGACGAAGCAAGATGTGCAAAGGCTATGCCCGAAATTTCAAGCGCGCGCGCGGATGATGCGAGATGGACAACACTAAGAATTGCGCTTTCGACTTCGGGTAGTTCTGGCATTAGGCACTTAACCTCAAAAATTATTAATTTTCAAATTTGTATTGAGTCTCATATCACCCCGTACCGCCCGAGTTCTATCAGTTTCTATCATTTTACCACCCGTGCCCTCCGTTTGTTAATCACACCATTTGGGCATTAGGTTCGTAGTAAGCTGCAGAGGGATCGTGCGGTGAAACGAAGTCGCGAATTCACTCCAAGTTCGCGCACGCCGGTGACTAAAACGCGGATTAGTTGCCAAATCTCCAGGTAGATTCTCGACATTACAAAAAGCGAGAATCGAATATCTATCCGCATGGTCGATATAAAGCACATCGTCGCACTGATTCGGAAAGCCTTCAAATAACACCTTCATACCTATACAAAAGAACTTTCCGGCTCCCTTGTGGAAATTAATTGTCAGTTGAGGAGTGGCCACTGTATTGGGCTGACTTGCAGACGCGATAAGCTCGATCAGTCCATCCACTTTTTTCCCGTGGGCCGTGATCGCCATGCAATCTTCAGTTGCCATTGTTCCATCTGAGTTAAAACAATATGAAGACAGCCACAACTTTTCAAATTTTAGATCTTGGCGGTTGTGAGTAATTTCAAAAGTTCCGGGTTCGAGGCGATACTCTGCCGCATAGGCATTTGAAAAAAACGTAATAGAGAAAATCAGCAATATAATTGAATGAATTGTCATTAGTGGAATCTCCTGCTGTTGAGTAGTTAGCCCAGTGACTCGACCGAGTCTAGAAAGTAATAGGTTAAACTTATTTGCATTTGATTGTTAATCTCAGCCTGTGGAGGCGCCTAGAATCAAGGGATCTCGATAAACCCGGCTTCCATATTGAAGTCAACAATGCTCAAATTGGCCCGCGATTGGACATACACAAAGTACAAATAAGTTTTGCCATTGTATGTGGCGACTGTGGGCTCACCAACTCCGTAAATTTGACCGGGTGTAGAACTCAAATTACTGGCCACGACAACCACCTCAGGCCCCCAACAATCGTTGTGGGTGAACGTCGAGCCACACGCGCCATTGGTAGGCGTGTAGGCGTGGTATACAATTTTAAAATCGCGCGTAAAAAATAATTTATTACCTATAAAAGTCGGCTGGCGCTCATCACCTGCTGTGTTGATATCGGATGGCAATGTATCCCGCACCCATGTGCCACTCGGGTATGTGCCCGCGGTTAAGCGAAACACCGATAAATTATTTGTGACGTATTCATCGTCGGTCCAAATCGAGCGAATAGTCCCGCCACTGTCATAGTAAAGGTAAGGGTTACCCTGCGCGCCGACTTGTGAAGCAAATGGCATGGGCGTGATGGTCGGCGTGATAGAATTATAAGTGTCACCTGAATAAGTCACATCGCCTAAATTCTTGTCTTGCCCAAGCGTCAGCGTGCCGTAATAAATGTCGGGGGTGTTTTCACCCAGAGGATTCAAATAATTGTTGTAGCTGAGAACAAATTTTGCAGTGCCATCACCATTCACTTGAAATGAAAGACCAGATGGTCCTTGCAAACCGCGAATATCATTAAAGGCCACGTTAAATGGTTCTGCAAAAGTCCCATCACTCTGCCGTTTAAACCCGTACAGAACTGTGGGGAAGCCTATCAAACCATTGGCAAATCCAGCGCCAACGATGCCCGGTATATGGCGTAAAGTGTCGTCACCGCTAAATGCACCTGACGGAAAGTTCGGGCGCAAA
>JAYUVI010000055.1:0-5270 GCA_043754135.1 Bdellovibrionales bacterium
AGTTTCATCTCTTATCGCTTTGACTGCGACGTGTTTATTGACCGCAGTAACAGTATTTGCAGACCCAAGCGTGGGTGTTATTGTTCCCACCGCTACAGGCAACGGCACTACATATGTCGCTGGCCCTGGCGATTACAAAAACATTTCAGAAAATACAACTCAGATTACACTTGAACAAATGAAGCAAGCTGGCGTAACAAATGAAATCGATCGTCAATATGTTTTGAGTGCAGCAAGTGCATTCGATGAAGCTTACCAAAATTTTGCCGATATTATTTTAAGCGGCTCGTTATTTAATATGAATGTCGCGGGTGTTTCAGGTCGTGCGACTGACATTAAAGACTTTATGGCGGCGACAGCGCAATTAAAAACTGCTCGGGCGCGACTAGAGTCCATGTTTACCAAATGGAGTATCATTAACAAAAATACTCTCCCGTCAAACTACACGGTAATCGCGACGGAAAATACAGCGGGCACAAGTGTTCCTCTTGCAGGTAACGTAAACTTGGAAAAACTAGTGGCTCAGTACAAAGCTTTGTTGGATTCTCCTGAAACTGGTCTCACGGCACAGTTAGCTCAATTGACTGCGGTTAAAATCGACGTCAACGGTCAAGTGCTTACGAGCAGCCAATATAAAGACTTACTTAACCCTGATTTTTCAACTGTTCCTAGTTTAAGCCTAGAAACTATAGGCAAAATGACAGCTGACGTAAAAGCTTTGCGCTCGCAAGCAGCCAATGTTGGTCTATTAGAAAAGCAAAATTTCGTTGATGGGCTTAAAATATTGTACAACGGTTTCGGCGAAAGATATGGCGCCGACTATAAGTATGTACCGCGTTCAGGTGTAGCCCAAGTTGAATTTAAACTAATGGACTGGACGACATATGGACCGGCCTTATTTCAACGCGGAACAAAAGCCATCAACGGATCTGATAAAGCTCGTACACAAGTCGGCACTGGCGGCGCAGTCGCCATCCCCGGCTTAGATGTAGGAATGCCCACAGACATTCAAGCACGTAACGAAGATTTTCAAAATCTGGTGAATATATTCTGGATGCGCTCTTATTTGCGTAAAACATACGGTATTCAACTTTGTGCGCCACAACCGCTGGTACAAGTTGCACCAAGCATGATTGGTCCTATGCAAGCTGTTGAAGCTTTGAAGGGCTTAAAACCTGATATGGCTTGCGCTTATCAAGAGCTCCTTAACGCTCGTCAAAGCGCACGTAAAATTATCGAGTTTACAGCAGCACAATCAAAATGGATTTTCAATGGCGACGGCGATCAACACTTAGGCCTTATGGGCGTGATCGGTTCTGCGACCACTTTTTTTAAAGGTGATCGCGCCTCTGCAGAAGCATTTCAGATGCTTTCACAATTAATTTATGCAGATATCGAAGAAGAAATTATGCTCGCGACTCCAGGTAAAGGCCTTGCCTCACTTCGCGATTTTTACCAAGCTCGGTATCAGTCGACGCCCGAAATGAAAGCCAAATACAGCAGCATGCGCTGTTCACTTGATTTTGATTCTAAGACTTGCACTTATGATGCTTACAACGAAACCGTTTCAGCCGGTCAAAATCCTCAAGATCCGATTTACCTCTTTAACCAGCTTGTGCCTGAGCTTAGAAAATCAACAGATGTCATCAATCAAGCTAGTCGTATCAATGCTGTACTCGAGATGTTTCGTGCGAAGGAACAACCGACCGATAAAGGTGTGCAAGGCCGACGCGGAGACGGTTAATGAAATCGCTTAAATTTTGGATGGTCGCAGCTACTCTCGTAGCTGCGGCACCTTTGACTGCGCATGCTGCGAGTGATGAATGTCGCGACGACGATAACGTTGTCCATAAAGGTTATGATTTTCAAGATAACCACGGCAAGATCGCAGAAACTGAGTCTAACGGCTATGTGAAAGAGATCACTTTTTCTCAGTCGAACGTGGCGACACCATGCCCAGGCCAAGCTTTGCCCAGCACGCAGACACGGGATGCACAAGTCGATCCGACTCTCGATTGTTCGGGCAGCGTGAACATCGAGCAAACGCGCACAGCCGAAGACTTTTCACAGGTGCCGGAATTCAAAGAAGTCGAATCCTCTGGTGATGTGTGGGCGCAATATAAATTTTTGCGTGAACAATCAAAAGCGAAATGGTCATTTCATTTACCCTATCGCACCACGGTCAAATGGCGATGGCGAAAAGTTCAGCATGGTAAAAATGGTGAGAATTGCGGTTACACCTATAATGAGAAAACCTGTTCTGAAAGACATCATTACACTAAAGAGTGTCGCGACAAACATTGGGTAGACGACCCTGACCCACCGTCTTCATACGATAGCGGCGGCTCTTCATGGGATTCTGGAGGCAGCGGCGGTAGCGGTAGTGGCAGCGGCGGCTACGAATCTTCTGGAAATCCGTTTGGTACTAAAGATACTCCGGCTTCGATAAATAAAAACTTTAGTATTTTAGCCGACAATACCGCTCATCGCATAACCCAAAAAGCTCTTGATTTTATTGTAACCCCCGCACAAGCGTCAGGCCATTATGAGTGGGACTCTTGGGAGGAAGAAGAGAACCGCTATTACGAAGAAGCCTTTACTTGCTACGATCGATTCGTCAAAACTTGTACATGGGATGAATGGATACCTGAAACTTTCCTTTGCACGAGCGAAGTTATGCCTATTGAGGTTGAATTCGTTAAGCGTGAAGAAGAGACATGGAACCCCAATGAGGCTCAGTACAACCCGCTACTAGCTAACGGCTATGAACTGATGCCGGGTGAACAAGAAAGAGCTTCGATGAACGTGAGCGTGCGTGGGCACTCGGTTTATTTCTCTGATGGTCAGATCAGCTCAGGTTCGCAATATCAAAACCCAGGCTATTATGACTATTCGCAATCAACTGAGACAAATGATGGACAGGGCTTTCGTTGTGAGGCCGCGACCCAAAATAAATCCAAGTGGAATATCGCATCTGGCGATCGAAAAGTTTCGCAGACACCCAACACATTACGTTTGCCTGGTATTGAATTGCGTTTCTCAAATGGTGAAGAAGTACCTGATCAAAAGTTAACTGACGGCAGCGATAAACAAAAATATGGCCTTTATAATTTTCAAGGTGAGCAGCTTTTGGGTGAGACTGCCTATGAGAATGATCAAGTATTTTATGTGATCAATAGTCAGCCGACTGAAGTGCGTATGAAAGACCTCGCGGCGTGGAAGCTCGCTCTATTATCACGTGTTTATCGTAATAAAGATCGGCAAAACGAAGACGCCACTAAAAGTGTTTCGGGCCAAACTGTAGCGGTGGGTGCATCAGCTGGTCAAAAAGAAACTTTTTGGAAAGACACTTATTACTATTTGAGATTATCTGAGGTATTCCCCGGCACGGATAAAAAATCGTTCAATGTCACATTAGCGACTATACCCAGCGATGCTTTTGTCGACCGTATCAACACTTACATTGATTTACCTTTGATGGGCACAAATAGCAGCATTGAAGCCATGTACGACTTAAGTGCCAGCGGTAAAGTTTTGCCTAAAGACTTTTTTAGAATTATGGGCGGCGATTACCAGATGATCCCAGGCCAGCACTATGAATTGCGCTTGTCAATTTTGCAGCGAGGCGTGCCGTTTTATAATTCGGGCTGCTCTACACAAACAGCCAATTGCCCGAGAGAGAAAGTTAATGAAGACGCTTTTTCTGAAGAGATTGTTATCCCTATTAAATACACGGGTGCCGATGATCGTGGCCGATTGCGAAAGTGGTATGACTGGGTACGGAGAAAATCACGATGAAATTTTTTAAAATTGAAAAATGTGTAAAATTACTTTTACATCTTACGCTCGCGCTCTCTTTTGTTATGGCGCCGTTGTCGCCAGCATTTGCATGGCCTAACGACGATTACACAGGCGCCTTGGCCCGCGGCGAAGTGCGAGAAGTCACCGACCCTTACGTTAAAGAAATACAAAAGCTGGCCTATGACGAAAAGCCTTCGCTTAGACATCTCGGCCAAATTTCTGATGCACTCAAGCCACTCCTTGATCGGATCGCCAATTCAAGAAAAGCAATCGACACGCAGGTGGGTGGTTATGCCAACAGCAGGACAGGACAAGAAGTCTTAGCGACCATGGAACAAGCCATGGCTGTTAATGACCTGTTTTTAGAATATCGAAAAAGTGTTTTCGGTCGAGCGGATACAGACGCACCCTATGGCGAAGAGTTAGAACAAAAATACGAAGATGTTTTTAACGATGTTGTTTATCGAGTATTGGACGCCACTTTCGGCACCGCTCGACACCATGTAGACCAGCGTGGTCATATTGATGGCATCTCGGCTCTCCCGAGTACATTGTGGCGCCAATTGAAAGAGCATTTATCAGATCTGACGAGCATATTTCAAGTTTGGTTTTCTTTGGATAAGGGATTTTACTGGGCGCCACGCGATCGTTACGTTCGAGAACGGACATCACGTGAAGCCAAAGATATTTACTCAAAGTATTTTCAGTTCATGTTAGATGACCTAAAACTTTATGCCAGTGACCCAGCTCTTAAGTACGATCGAGAAAATCATATGCAACGGACAATTGGGTTGTTCTTGTGGCTAACTGATCGTTTAGTCAATATTCGCGGAGAACGTGATGCCGCTCAAAGATACGCACGTTTTACATATTGGTTGCCGGCTTTTGTTTTATTTGTGTTCCCATATTTAAATTATCTCGGTGATGCATGGTCAAGTAACCTCGAGACGTCGTGGCCTATTGCGGCTGCCTTCTATGCAGTTTATGTAGTTAAAGGTACTCTTTCATCTACGAAATCAACGCGCGCCTGGGTTGAACTCAACAACCAAGTGCGCGAGAGCGTACCACCTGAAACCATTAAAGCGCTTGAGACGTATCTGTTAGCGGAAATGAATCGAAGGACCAATGGGCGCGAACCTTACTACCCAGCTGTTGTACCCGGCTGGCTCGATCGCGATATGCGATTACGCGAGTGGAGGGATGACAAATTAGCACCGCTCAAAGCTTTCACAGGTAAACGAAGGGATGAACTCCTGAAACTGATGGTGGCTATGAAAGAAATCGCACCCCTTAAAGCCGCGATAGCAATTAAAGACGCTTGCATTGCTCCGTTCTTGTCGAAAAAATGAATGGGCTGAGAAGCGCTTAAAAGTTGGAACCCGTTAGGCACCGGACTTGCTATGTAGTGGATCGCATAGCAACAACCAACCAGGGGCAACTCCACGTGACGTTTTCGGGTGCCAGCGCCT
>JAYUVI010000056.1:0-3295 GCA_043754135.1 Bdellovibrionales bacterium
CAAGAAGTTTGGTCAAACGAAAAGATAGATTTTCGTCTAAAAGTAGTTTCATTACTTTATAACTGTTTTGTGTTCACGATCGGCAGCGTATTCGAGACAAGCTAGAATATCTTTTTCAGTGAGCTCCGGGAAATCTTTCAAAATTTGTTCGTGAGTCATGCCAGAAGCTAAATATGAAAGCACATCATAAACAGTAATTCTAAGTCCACGTATTGTGGGTTTACCACTACGTTTACCAGGTTCGAATGTCAGTATCTCTGAATAGCCTTTAGTCATACAAACCCATCTAAATCTGCTTAATTCAAATTCTCGACCTGCGCGATGTACGGCAGATGACGATAATTATTTTGATAATCTAAACCGTAGCCGACAACAAATTCGTTGGGGATTTTGAAACCGATCAGATCAATTTTACAATCCACTTTTTTGGCGTCTGGTTTGTGAAGCAAGGACACTGTCGTCACACTGGCCGGTTTGCGCGGCTCAAGAATTCGTTGCAAATAACTCATCGTAATTCCTGAATCAATAATATCTTCGACGATAATCACGTGCTTACCTTCAATCGTAGAATTCAAATCAAGAGTCAATTTTACTTCGCCTGAAGAGAATGATTGATCTTGATAACTCGATAATCCCATAAACTCGCAAACCATATCGCACTCGATTTGGCGGATAAGATCAGAGAAAAAAATAAATGAACCTTTCAAAATACAAATGGCGACAACCGATTTGCCTTTGAATTTGTCAGTCAAAGTCGCGCCCATTTCGCCGACGCGTTTACGAATATCTTTTTCAGAAACGATGGTTTTGAGCGCGAGCTTTTCCATAAAGACCCTCTGGTGGCGAATGTGAACCTTCAGGTTTCAACGAAAACCCTTATAAAATCAAGTGGTTTATAGTGCCGGAGTGGCGGTCACACGAGCCCCATAAGTTGATACGGCCTGAGCCCGATTTTGCGTCAAACGTAGGCTCAGTTCGGCATCGAAGTGGCGACGGCAGCGGGCTTCATAAGAATCGGTTGAGCCCAACAAGAACTGCTCTTTGGCCCCCACGATACGCTGAGTCCGTGTCGCTGGTGCGCCGCAAACTACACAAATAGCGTACTGTTTGTGGATGACATCGGCCACGGCCAACAATTGAGGCATCGGCCCGAAGGGGTCGGCTTTCCAATCTGTATCAAGCCCCGCCACAATCACCCGGCGACCTGACTCAGCCAGTTTCGCTACCACTTCAACAATATCTTGATCAAAAAACTGTGCTTCATCAACCCCCACAACTTGGGTGTAAGGTTCAACAAGGGAGTAAAGATCTTTGGCTCGCTGAACATTCGTGGCAGGGAAGCGCGCTTTGTTATGCGACGCCACTTCATTCGCCGAGTAACGAACGTCGACTTCAGGTTTAAAAACTTGAAAACGCAGGCGTGCAATTTCAGCACGACGGATTTGCGTGATCAAAGCTTCGGTTTTGCCGCTAAACATGCAACCGCAAATCACTTCAATCTGACCATGACTGTAAATATTAAAATTTGTATTTTGAAACATGCCCCAAGTCAAAGCAGCTGGTTTTCTTTGAAGCAAGAAAAAATGCGCGGCTTACTGCCCGTGTAAATTATTTGGTGTTAATAAAAATGGCGAATTCGGTGACGTTATTTAAAAACCCTAAAGATTCATAAATGACAAGCGGCGTATTCGCAAAAAACTCTTGATCTTCATCGCGAATCGCTTGGTGAGGTAAATATCCCACCAACACCAAGGTGCTATGCGGGGTAAAAGAAAAAGTCGCGGCAATCTCGTGATTGGTGATCGAAGTGTTGCTATCGCCTTTTAAATGAAGCATTCCGTTCATCGTGATTTCAACACCACTGTCATTATTGCTGGTGGGAGTGATCTCAAAGCTCATGCCGACATCTTCATTGGTTGAACTGATGTGTGCGAAATCAAAAGCCACAGGGTTATTCACTTTAAAGTTTCGAATAGTTCCGCCAGGTAAAACTTTGAAGTCGGGGTCGCGCTCTTTTAATTTTTCAATTGAATCAAGATTGTTCACCATAAAAGCGCGGCGTTGACCATTGTCGTTCAGTATTTGTCCTTCGCTAGCCAATTGTTGCAAAACAGTTTGCGAAACTTCGGCGAAAGTGACTTGGATTTTTTGCCTCGCCGCTGCTTTCGCTGTGGCATGCGCGCCTGTATCACCAGCAGCCGTGGTACCTGTTGCTGCGGCCATGGCGCTTGTTGCCGCACCTTGGGCAGACGCCGCTGGCGTAGTCGTGGCCACAGCTGCTCCGTTTTCGGCTGTGCTGCCGGTAACAGCCGTTTTTTTCGCAGCTTCAAGATCTTGTGCAGTCGTCGCTGCTATGGGCGCCGTCACTGCAAGTTTTGCATTACGTAAGTGTTCGAGTAGTTTATTTTTTTGTAGATTGTAGATCACAGCGACTACAACCGAGACCACAATCAAAACGGCCGTCACATGCAACGCCGTATTTTGGCCCAGTTTCTTTATTATCGATGTAGGCTTTGGTTTGAAATTTTCGATATCCAAACCACAGTTCGGGCAGTACCGATCGGCCGGTTGGGCAAAACCACATTTTGGACACTCTTGCATCATACGCACATGTTGACGCAAGCCAACTTGATGGTAAAGTGGAAAGAAGTAGAAGAAAGTGGAATTTAACATAAAACCCGCCTTTGGCCGAGGTTTGACGTTACATCCGCTTTCAACTTCGGGGCCCATGGACGGGCTTCTTCGTTCTTAAAGGATGTCACGGATGACAACGTTTCGCGGTCGCGCGCATATTAAACTCGATCTTAAAGGTCGCTTAAGTTTTCCGTCGGCATTTCGCGCGGCCCTTAATTCGGCAAAATCGGACGCAAAATCATTGGTCGTGACAGGCAGTTTGTATAAGCGGCTCCCGTGCCTAGATCTTTTTTTACCGGCGGATTGGACTAAATTAGAAAATAAAATCGCGCGTCACCCCGCTTTGAAACCCGAAGTTCAAGTCTTTCAAAGATTTTACCTGTCGAGCGGAGAAGCTTGTGACCTTGACGCGCAATTACGCTTATTATTGCCGCAACACTTGCGTGAGTATGCCAAGCTTGAGGGAGACATCGTGCTTGTCGGCATGGGGAATAAAATTGAAATATGGAGTGAAAAAATCTGGCACACGATTTTTTCTCAGCTTATGAATGACTTCGAAGATGCAGCAAAAAATCTAGCCGAAGACGAAGCCGGTGATAAGACAGGAAAGAAAAAATGAGTGCGCCAAGATAAATCGATAGTTTCTTGTCGGAGTCAAGCC
>JAYUVI010000057.1:0-3673 GCA_043754135.1 Bdellovibrionales bacterium
GCTCTCGATACTCGCGCATTGTCTTTGGATAATCCGGCTTGACCACAAAGGCAATCGTCACTTATCCCATAAGGGGAGTCAACCGGATAAGCATTTAATGCCTATTTAAATACATGAAAACACACCAGTTTTCATTGGTTTGCTCGCCACCCACATGGCACTGTTTCTGCAATTTATAATTTTTGAGGATAAAACTATGAACAAATCAAATCCCATTCGTTCTGGCATTTCTGCGTCTGTTGGCTTGGTCTTTGTCGCAATCGTGATGGGGTTGAGCTCACAGGCCTCGGCTTACAGCAATGAAGATAGCCTCGCGATTTCAGATCAAATTTTAACTACTTGCATGAAAGAAAATGATCGCACCAAAGCGGCTTCATTTTACTCAATCACGGCAAGGCCTGACGGCTGTACCGTTGAGCAGGTGATGCGTGAAGACGGTCAGTACAAAAATCTAATGGTGGCTGAGCGTGAGCGTACGACTCAGTTTTTTGGCGACATTACGCAGAACCGTTTACGGGAAGCTCTAGCGACGTATTTCGTCGCCGAACTCCGCTTTGGCGATGTCAGCGTAAAGCCCGATGTGGTGTCACGATTTTGCACGGGCTCAGATACAGTCTCAATGACTTCTTACTCGGTTTGTGGCGATACGGATCGCGCGCAGCTCTTAACTATGAGCCAAGAAACTTTGAGTGAAGTCAGAAAGCAATCGACGCTAGTCAGTCGTGAAAAACCCGCTGGCGCGGTGGCGGCTATTAATGCTCAACTCACTTTACTTAATTTGCAAATTGATCAAGTGAATGCTTCGGGTATAGACGAAAAAGGGATTGCATTTATCACACGCGAACCGGTGTTGAACGAAGCGACTCAAAAACTTTACGAAGAGTATTACACCAGTTGCCTAGACAGTCAGAATACGAAGGCGGGCGTACTTTTACAAAGTGAATACTTAATGGGCAAAAGCGGCCGATGTCGCCTCCCCATCAGTAAAGGTAATTTAGGTTTCGAACGTCAAGACGGTCGATACGTTATACCTCATCATAAAATGATTGAAGCGAGCGATGTTGAAAAGTCGCTGCGCTCGTTGCGTGACTTACTCGGCGTTCACATTACCGACGCGATTACACAAGACAGTTGGGTGCGTGAACAAGGTTCTGATTTAAAAGAAGCAGCTGGGTCGCAAATCGTGGCCACTCAGTTGCGTGTGGGCAGTGCGAGTTTAGGTTTGGCTTTGCTAGAAGACCCTTACATGGCGGGTTGGGTCTGTAAGGGCGTGCAACGTAATGAAGACGACGCAAAAGATTTGAAAACTATAGAGAAATGGAGTGATGGCATTACCTTGCTTGCCGCAGTAACTGGAATTGGTTCGCTGGCCGAACTGGGTAGCGGTTTAATTTTGCGTGGAATGGTTCGCGGCGCGATTCGCGAAGCGGGTATTAAAGGTTTATCGAGTGAAGCACTTGCTGGCATGACAAGCTCGCTCTCGCGCGGTCGCATGGCCACTTGGCTTTTAGGCAATGCTCAATCAATGGCAGCCGTGGCTTCAGCCTTGTCATTGGTCGATATGCCGATTCTCTACAGTTTGTATGCACGTGAGCTTGAAAGTTTACGAGCATTGCAAGAGCAAGCGGTGCGAATCTCTTTGAGTGGCGCTTACGATATCGAACTCGCACAAACCAATGCCAAGGAGCAAAAGGAAGTTCTGCTACAGAAGCATAAACACCAAATGCAATTGGTTTTGAGCGGTTTATTATTGCCTCTTGATGCGGCTGTTGTGGGCACCTCAGCTGTCGCGCTGTTGAAGTACACCAAAATGTCAGAGTCTTCGTTGAGTCTGGCTACTCAAGCTGTTTTAGACGGCCTCAGTGCCCATGAAAAAATACGCTTCTTTGATTATTTAAAAACATTGTCGCCGCAGCAAATGCAAACATTGGCGACAAACCTTGATGCTCTCGAAGCCGGCCAGCGGCTCGCGCAAGTGCGACAGTTGACAAAAGTGCAGGGTGAACCGGCAACCAATATTGTAACGGCGAAGAATACTTCAGCTGGTCAATTATCGAAGAGGTTAACCACAGCGAAACAAGCTGAGAGTTCTACTACGGCTTTGAATCGCGTACTCAAACAGGTGGGTGATGTGTTGAAGAGCTTTCGCCTCACCCAAGAACAAACTTTGACGTTTCTTAAATTTTTAGATTTGCGCGGGGTAAAAGATACCGGTTTTGCGCTCCAGCTCGTGCAGTCCCTTTCGCCTGAGCGTTTTCGCGCAACAGTCAATTCTCCGATGGTGCTAGGTTTCGCGGTTAAACATTTAACCAACTTTTCAAGTCGTACAGCCGTGGCGCTACAAAAATCGCGCAGCATTTTGGCTGAATGGTCTGACACCATGGTGAGTGGTTTGACCGTGGCCTATCACCGCGCTCACGAGCTAACTTTGCGTATGCGCGGGTTGAAGCAAGAAGAAGCTTTAGAACAAGTTTTGAAAAACGATGGGTTAAATGAAGCACAAATTAAAAATTTAAACCCATGCATGAAATTTTAAACCGGGATGAGTAAAAGCTGATGCAGTTGAACTGGCGACCATTTTTATTGTTTGCGATAACGACTATGAGCGCCGCTCTGGCTTTGGGCCAAGTTCAAGGTCAGCCGCAGTTCCAGAACCCGTCTTCTGGCACCTATAGCAATCAAAATGGAACTGTCAGCGTGAGGCTCACTGGCGCGGGTCTAACTGGATTAAACGAAAATGAAAGCCGCGAATTTGCGCAAGATTTAATCAGCGTCACAGAGATTTTGCGTCGTCGGGGGGACCCCGAAATTCATATCGTTATTGAGAATAATCTGCGAAATACTAAAGTAGATAGTTATGCAGCCATCAAAGACCTAGAGCGCACAATGCCCATATACTCCAGTTTTTCTTCAAGCTCGAATTACTACAATGATCGCCAATACATAGATTTAAAAAAAGGCTTAAATCTAATTGTGCCCACGGGCTACTTCGCATTTGCCGACAACTTAGGGCAAGTGGCGAGCTTAATGGCCTATCAAATGGCATTAACTAGCGATGCGTACAATGTGACTCTTCAGAAAGCCCGTCAGGATGAACTATTCAAAGATGTTCCTGATCTCGATAAATATTTACAAAACTTAGAAGAAGAGCGTGCAAAGATCATAAGGCTCGAGCGTGAATACTCACATTCAAAAAGGAACGTGCACGCGTTCAGGTTAACGGATGAAGAATTACGTGGTGTATCGACTATCGATGCCAAGATAAAAAAAGTAAAAGAAGTCCTTCAGCTGCGCCAAATTGTACAGGATTACGCGAACGAACAATCGAAACAAAATAAACTGATCGAAAAATTCGGCATGCAAAAAAAGGTATCTGACTACGCTAAAAAGCGCGGGCGCGCTGCCTATGAAGCTATTCATCGGCTAAAAGATGCTGGTTTTAATCCGTGGGATTTGATTGATCCGACAGAACGTCTTTATAAAATTAAGATAAAAAGTTTAGGCCGCACTCTACGAAAAATGCTGTCGAAGCAAAGTAACGAGCTGGCTGACATCAGAGACACATCTAAGTCTGAGCTCGAATTTATTGGTCAGTATCTTATTGTATTGGGTAATGGCGGCAGTGATGTTGTATCAAGCGATGCTTTTTCGCCCGAAAAGCAAAAGTATTTTG
>JAYUVI010000058.1:0-2131 GCA_043754135.1 Bdellovibrionales bacterium
CAACCGCATGACCACTGAAAAGACTTTACATGCGACATGGGAAACCGAAAACCTCAAAGGTCACCCGCGCAAGTTTTATTCGCTTACGAAAGATGGCACGAAGTTACTCGAAGAAATGAAACCCGAATTTGAAAAGATGATTCAAATTTTTAAAACAGTTCAGAAGTAATTTTTTACCAGCTTTCAATCGTCAACCGATGCTGACGCTATTGCCGTAAAAGTGGCTTTAACCAACGGCAAAATTAGATTAGATGCTGACGAGGAATAATCGGCCTCGAATGTAAATGTTGTAAGAAGCTTCTTCAGGGTCACTCAATTTCGTCGTATTTACTCGAGAGTAGTAGTTTTACTCAAGAGTGATAGTTTTGCTCGGGTCATAGTAGGGGGCGTCCATACTTACGAGCCAAGATTGCGGCGTGAGGCTCCAATACTTATGCGGCACATTGGCGGGGACGGATACAAAATCCCCAGCTTTAATGGTGGTTAACTGATCGGCGATTTGCACTTTTACTTCGCCACTCAGAATCACCAAGCTGTGATCGGCATCTGGGTGTTTGTGCAGTAAAAGTTCGCCCGACATTTCAACTAAATTGATTCTTATGGTTTCGTTTTGGCGAATGGTCCAAACTCGCACATTGCGTCCGTTAATGTCAGGTGGTCGCGCGATCAGCTCTTTATAGCGAATGAGTATGGCATTTTCATCAGCTGTTATTGTTGCCACATTATTTGCCGTAGCCGCACCATTTGCATTCATTAGCCATCCCATAGTTATCAACAATAAAATTTTTTTCATGGCTTAAATTAGCGTTTATTAGTGTCTCTGCCTAATTGATGTCGCCTATGTTTGTGATTGGCGAAATTGATATTTGATACTCGTTGCTCCGACGCCCCTGTGCACCTCAATCACACGACCTAGAACTCGACAAGGACATCCTTGAGAACGGGCGTCTTTCTTGCAAATCCGATACGCACACATAAGGTGATGCCGTTTATTTGAACTGGGCAAAGGTACATTGGCAAAATGAGTCCACTGATAAAAAGTTATACAGCGCTATTTGTTGTCGCAGCTGCGGTGCTGAGTGGCTGTGAGACGCAGAAAAGTAGCAGTGGCTCCTATACTCATAGTGACGAGCAGCAAACCCCTCGTCTGATATTGCAAGACGGCGGCTCATGCCAGATGGTGCCCAAAGCTAAGCCATTTCAAGTTAAACGCACGTTTCTCTATCGCATCAGCAAAAGTGGTGTGGTTTCGCATTTACTCGGCACCATTCACATTGGTATTTCAGTTGAAGAGCTTTCGCCGCAAGTGCGGACCATTTTTGATGGCGCAAGAGTGCATGTGGCGGAGTGGGCGTGGCCCCTCGAAGAACTTGATTTATTTTTCTCTAACCCTGTAGAGCGGTTTAGAAAAATGGCGACAAATAACCCCTCACCTGAAAAACTAAGTGTAAGCGAAGCTGAAAAAACCATTTGTTTTGGTGTGCCCTCTGAAATCAGTTCACTAATCGCCAATGATGATTGTAACTTCGTAGCGGCTGCTCCGTACCTTTTTTACCAGCCTAAATCGATGGATCTGCAGCTGCTTCGATATGCCTTGCAATCGCAAAGGCCCATTGTGCAGCTCGATACCCAATATATTTTGAACCTCACCGAACGGCTTTTTGAACAAGATGATTGTCGCGTGAATCGTGATCTCTTTGCGCTGACACCCCAACAAACTTTTAGCTCTTTTGAACAATTCCTTAACGAGTACGCCAATGGCGAAGAAAAGGACATGCTCGACGACGATGCCGGCGTCGCGTTTCGTAACGACACTTGGCGCGATAAATTGCAGGCCGAAGTCGGTCAGGGAAATGCTTTTATTGCTGTCGGAGTGGCTCATCTCTTCGGCGAGCATGGAGTGATCACTTACTTGCAATCTCTTGGTTATGAGGTCACCCGATTATGAAACATTTTATCTTAATGGTGAGGTGTGCGCGCGAAGATGTGACACACATCCTCGCGCGCTAGCGGGAGTGAACGAACATCGAAGCTTCAGCGAAGCGTATCTAAAAAACCTTTTTCAGTGCTGCTGGCTGAGGAGATAACCGAATTATAACGCTCAGACTTTTTACTCATATCAACAAGCCCG
>JAYUVI010000059.1:0-6340 GCA_043754135.1 Bdellovibrionales bacterium
CGCGATCAGCGACTTCGATACGCGCGAGAGAAGCGGCTTGTTTTTCCCCCAAATTGCGTTTGAATGTGAAGTAATTAAAGCCCAAAACTAAAGCCATGATCACTGAAAACACATTGATCACTAAGAACACCAACAGTGCACGTTTGTAAAAAGCCCATTGGTGAAGAAAGCGATCTAGTGTGGGGGTCATATGATGCGGTAGTCTTTTAGACCAGTGAATAGAGTTTCAGTAACCACTTTTAAAACCACAATTGTAGGGATGGCAAAAATTAGACCCGCAAAACCAAACATGAGCGAGCCGCCAAACACGCCAAGAATCACAACGAGCGGGTGAATATTGACTGCACTACCCACGACGAGCGGTTGAAAGATGGCATTGTCGAGTACGTGCGCGATCATGACGACCGCAACAACCGCGATCATCAAATTATTTTGATTCACGAGGGGTAAAATCGGCTGCACGTTTTCAGCGATCAAAGCATATGTCGCGCCAATCACACAGGCAATAAAAGTACCGACAAAGGGGATCGCGTTGGTTAACCCACCCAGTGCGCCAATCATCACAGCCACTTTGAGTTCGATGCCAATAACGTAAAAACCAAGAGCGAGCGTCACACCGACAAGCAAGCACTCAATCATAGTGCCGCGAATATATCTGCCCAAAGCATCGTCGACATTTTCAACAAGCATGTACATAAGTTCAAAGTAACGATTGGGCACGATACGAATCACAAAGTGCACAATTTGGCCTTTATCGAGTAAAATAAAAATAAACGCGAGTGGCATGATGATCCAGTGAGAAAAAACGGACATAATTGTGGCAAGAGTACCGGGCTTTTCGCCTTCAGCGATTTTCTCTATTTTTGTGGCCGTCACTATTTTTGATTGCTCTTTGAGTTTTTCAATATCAATTTTTTGTGACTTTAAATTGGCGACGTAATATTCGTAGTAACGTTGTGCCTCTTGGTTATCGTCGGCGACTTCATTTAAGACGATAAAACGTTGACGCTCTTCATCGGTCAAACGTACGAACTCAATGGCTTTTGATTTCAATTGATCCAGTTCGTTCCCCACAGACTTGTAAATGAAATTACCTTTCGGGCCGTGAGTCAGACCCATCCAGGTTTGGTAGCGCTCGGTGAGGCGGTATTGCAAACGTATTTTCAACTGCAGCTTTTCTTTTTCATTAGGCAAGCTCGCTTTGACTAGAGCGGCGCTCCAGTAAAGTACAGTGCCCACGCCCATGAGCAAGACCAAGGCGCGCGCATATTTGGAAAAAATTGAACCGCGAAAACTGGCTGTGACCGGCTTAAACAAATAAGCCAGAAAACCGCCTAGAACTAGCGGGAGTAGCATCGGTCTTAGGCCATAAAGCAAACCAGCAAAAAGCAGCGTGAAGAAAATACTCGCGAGAGTGTAAACGATTATGCGACGTACTTTACGGGCGCGTAGAGCTTCGTCGAGCATTTTAAGCCACCGCTTTCAATTTTTTCTCTATGAGCTCGTTGGTAGCTTTTAGACGATTGCCAATGATAATCGCCAGTGAGCGGTAAATACTTGTGGTGATGTCTGGGTTGGATGCCGCGAGTTGATCCAAATCTCGTCGAAACAAAGCAAAAACTTTTGTTGAAACTAGCGCACGCGCTGAGGCTGAGCGTGGGGCTTCATCAAGTAGGGCGAGTTCGCCTATGAAAGAGTGTTTCGAGAGCACCGCGAGTTGCGTGTGGTGCGCGTGATGGTCGCTGTCGCCAGGCAGTTCAATTGAAACTTCACCGTGTTGAATAATAAAAAGTGCGGCGCCGGGTTGGCCTAGTTCGAAAATGTATTCATCTTCGCGATAGTCGCGTTCGTAAACCACTTGAGCCACTTCGTCGAGCTGATGTTTTTTTAAGTTTTCAAAGAAGGGGATTTTTTTTAAGAACTTAACCTTATCGGCATCATCGTTCGCGCGGTTGGTGCGGCGTATTTGCCCCCACAGAATTCGCAATGCTGTTTTTCGGTCGTTGAATGAGATTTTTTTCTCGGTCGGATTTTTGTTTTCTTCCACTAAAACGCCCCTCGTGGTTGGACATATTTTTTATCGGGATCTTAGGGCTTGAATTGAAGCTGTCTTGCACTTATTTTTTGTTGGTCGTGTTCACTGGCCTGGCAAGTCGAAGGTCGTGATTGCGAGTGTTGCCACCGCGAGCCCCTTGATCGCCAGGGGCGTCCACACGAGAATAAAAATATGTTGATGGCGCCACAAAAAAAATTACGTTTCTGGACGTCGGCTCTCTTGTTGGTTTTATTCGCTATGGCGGCGTTGCCCTTCTTGGGCCCGCACAAAGTCTTGGAGCAAAATAAAACACCCCACGCGGCTTATGCGTATGACCTCTACGAACGCTGTTTGCGAAACGACGGCGAGGCGTGTTTAACACTGAGCTATGAATACAAAACCGGAGAGCGTGTACCTGCTAATCCGCAATACGCGAGTTATTACACTCAGCGCGGCACCCAACAAATGGCGCGAACCTTTCACCAAGCCTGTCGTGCTAACGAAGATGACAGTTGCGAAAATTTAGTGATTTTGCTGACGGGTGGCCCTCTCGGTTCACACGAATTTGCCGGCGAAAAACAGACCGGTGAAATTTTACCAATTCCCGCCGCCGCTGAGTTGCGGGAACAATTTGTCAAAAATTGCGAACAGAAGAATGCCACGGCCTGCGCTGGCGCGGGCAAGCTGTTTCGTCACCTCAAGAAATCCGCGCAAGCCACCGCTTTTCAAGAAGAGGCCTGCCATTTTGGCGATTGGGAAAGCTGTGCTCTGGCCAGTAAGTCGTACTTGGTGGGTGATGGGGTGAAACTGGATGAAAATAAAGCCGCACTTCTTGCCGCTCAAGGGGTCGAGGGAGCCATTCGCGCGTTCAATACGCTTCAAAAAAAACCTGAACCCAATCCCGCCAAGCACTAAGAGAGTTGCATTTACGAATTTTTCAACATAACCTAGGCCCAAATTTATCGTACTCAAAAACTTGCGAAAGGGAGATTTATGATCCTCAGATTATCAATGGTGGGCGCTCTTGGCCTGGTGCTCGTCGGCTGTGACAAACCTGACTTGAAGGCTGACAAAGGCCAATACAGCTACGCGATCGGCGCACAAATCGGCCGCAATATTAAAGAGCAAAATATTTCATTAGATATTAAGTCTTTCACCGCTGGTGTTAAAGATGCGGTTGATGGCAAAGAGATGCAGCTTTCTGAACAAGATCGCATGGCCGCTCTTCGTAAAATGAGTGAAGGCATGCGCGAAAAAGAATCGGCAGCTGCCGGCGACAATTTGAAAAAAGGCGAAACTTATTTGGCTGAAAACAAAAGCAAAGAAGGCGTGAAAGTCACAGCTTCTGGTTTGCAGTACAAAGTGATCACTGAAGGTACCGGCCCCAAGCCGAAAGCTTCAGACCAGGTCGTGGTTCATTATCGCGGTAAATTGATTGATGGTAAGGAGTTTGATAGCTCTTACTCACGTAAGGAGCCGGCCCACTTCCCCGTAGGCGCTGTAATCCCCGGTTGGACTGAAGCTTTGCAACTAATGAACGTGGGTAGCAAATATGATTTAGTGATTCCAGCGAATTTGGCTTATGGTGAGCGTGGTAACCCATCAATCCCTGGCAATTCAGTTTTGCTTTTTGAAGTTGAGTTGATCTCAATTGAAAAAGCGGGCGCGGCTCCGGCCGCACCAGCACACGCTGAAGCGAAATCAAAAGCTAAAAAGAAATAATCTAAGATAAACAGAGCTCTAATTTTTTAGAGCTTAAGCGTGAGGACCACGGGGTAGTGGTCCGAAGCGTAGAGGGATCTCTCCTCGAGATTACGCGGGACCGAGGCCGGCAATCCTGTCGGCCCTTTATAACGATAAACATAAGTGCCTTCAGCGATGACCTTGTCACATAGAGAAGGCGACGCCAAAATGTAGTCAATCTGCAAAAGATGTTGTTTGCCTTGAGGTGTGATCTGCACCTGCGTGTAACGCTCTTCGGGCGGGCGATTGGCGAGCTCGAGCACATCGACGAGATCGGCTTTTTCATGTAGATGGGCAAACTCGGGCTCAGTGCCGAGTTTTGAAGCCACACCATTAAAATCCCCACATACTAAGACGGGAGTATTTGCGCCCAATTCTTCTTTCACCTCGTTGTAAATTTCAACAAGTGTTTTCAGTTCGGCTTCGCGGCGACGCTTGCCCTCAGGGTCGATTTTGTCGCTGTCGAGTTTTGACTTAAGGTGAGTGAGTAAAATGGTGAGCTCCGGCGAATTTTGACTCGGCTTAAATAAGCGCAACTCAGCCACATCGCGCGAAAAATAATGAGATTTACCCCCAGCCGGGGTTTGTGTCTCATGCGGGTAAAGAAAATGAATTGGGCGATCTTTGTGAGTGAGCAGCACCATTTTGTATTCAAGACCAGCGCGTACCAGGTAACCGACATCAATGCCTCGATTTGAATTACCCTCTTTTAAATAAGGCACATAGCCGCTACTAAGAAAGTGTTTGTTGAAGTTTTCTAAAGATTCTTCACCACCAACTTCATTCAGCATAATGATGTCGGGCTGAATGTCTTTCAGCACCTGAACGAGAGCATTTATTTTGCGCAACGATTTATTCGGGGTAGTGGCGCTAGTGAGACTTTGCCATTCCACCTCGGTGATTTTTTGCGGATCTTGTTTTTTTAGTAAATCGAGGTAAATAAAAAGGTTCTCGACGTTAAATTGCACTAGGCGTAATGTCTGGGCTTGAGTGGCGCCTTGTGAAGATTGTATTCCATCTGGAGCTGAGGTCATAGCGTCAAGTATAGACGAAGTTTTTGTAAAAATCTGCTGAAAGCGGGAGAGTCGTTATGGATTTATTGAAATCTCTAGAGTTCGCGACCACTAATACTTTGGCGGCAAAACCTTTGAGGAAAACGGCGATCCAATCAGCAGCGCATTTTGTTTTATTCGCGGCGGGCACGAAAAAAAAGCCGGCGGTAGCCCGTTTAGGTGAGTGGCTTTCGGATTGGCAACAGAAAGAAGCTCTTACTGGTGAGGGTGCAGTTCAAAAGTTTTCTACTGCGAGTGGTGTGACGGTTTGGTTGTTGCAGCCAAATTTGCTCGATTCTTCGAATGCTTCTCACGGGCACAATGGTCGCTTAACGGTGAATAGCTACGGTCGCGCACGCGATCTCGCTGGCGGATGGCTGCGCGCCAATAAAATCGTCGGCGATGTGGCATTTGAATTTATGCCCGCGCGAGAAGAAGAAATGCTCGGCGCTTTGGTAGGATTAGGTTTGGCTGGGTATAATTATCTGGAATCGGTGCGCGGTGGTGAAAAAGGTGGCGCAAAAACTGACGTCCAAGTTGAGAAAACTTTGGCACCCTTGAAAACCCACGAAGCAATGGCACCCATAAAAACCGACAAAGTGACGGCATCGGCGCGCACGTGGACATTTTTTAATGGTCGCATGAAAGTGGCCGATGAAATCATGGACCAAGCCGTGGCCATTTTCACAGGCATGAATATGGCTCGTCACTTGACGAGCACTCCGGCTGGCGATTTGAACCCTGAAACTATGTCGGCGACACTCACCAAATTTTTTGCAGGAGTGAAAAATTTAAAAGTCGAAGTGTGGGACGTCGCTCGTTTGAAAAAAGAAAAAATGGGTTTGTTGCTTGGCGTGGGTGCGGGTTCTCAAACTGGTGCGCGCATGGTGCACATGAAGTATCGCCCTGCCGGCGCAAAAAAAACGCGCAAGCCTTATGCTTTTGTTGGCAAGGGTGTGACTTTTGATACTGGCGGTCTCGATATCAAGCCCGCTTCAGGTATGCGATGGATGAAAAAAGACATGGCCGGTAGTGCAGTCATGGCAGGGTTGTGCCATATGGTGGCGAGCTTAAAACTCGCGACTCCCTGTGATTTTTATTTGGCGCTCGCTGAAAATGCGATTTCAGCGACGGCCACCCGACCAGGCGATGTGCACGTAGCCCGCAACGGTTTGATGGTCGAAATTGACAACACCGATGCCGAAGGCCGTCTAGTGATGGCCGATGCTTTTGACGTAGCGGTGACCAAAGAAGGAGCCGATGCGCCGGCCGTACTTTTTGATGTGGCCACATTAACAGGAGCCATGCGCGTGGCAGTCGGGTTAGACGTCGCCGGCTTTTTTGCTAACGATGACGAGTGGGCGCGCAAAACAGAAAAGGCCGCGCAGAATTTTTCTGAACTCGCCTGGCGCATGCCGCTCGTGCAGAAATATAAAAAAGGTTTGTCATCGAATTTCGCTGATTGCAAAAACAGCAACGATTCAGGTTTTGGCGGCGCCATTACCGCCGC
>JAYUVI010000060.1:0-7351 GCA_043754135.1 Bdellovibrionales bacterium
TGTGCAGAATTTTAATGTGCATCTCTTGAATACGGTCAGAAGTTTCGGCTGGTATAACTATCGCCAGATCGACCATCTCTTTAAGTTGGCCACCATTGCGACCCAGTAAGCCCACAGTTTTAATTTTCATTTCTTTTGCCGCCGACACCGCGTTGATTACGTTTTGCGAATTGCCTGACGTCGAAAGACCGATCAGAAGATCACCAGCGCGCCCTAACCCCTGTAGTTCACGACTAAAAATATGCTCAAAGCCATAGTCGTTCGCGACGCAAGTGACGTGCGGGGCATTGCCTAGCGCCAGCGCCCCTACAGCACGACGATCTTTGCGGTAACGCCCGGTGAATTCTTCAGCAAAGTGCATGGCGTCGCAATGTGAGCCGCCATTACCACAGCTGAACAGGTTGCCCTTATTTTGAAGGGTCTCGAGCATCATGTCGGTCATTTGCACACATTTTTGGATTTGCTTCGGGTCGCCCAAAAAGCTCTGTAACGTCGTTTGAGCGTCTTGAAAGGCCGTTTGCCAGACTGTTTGAGTGTCCATGGTTAAAAATAACCCCAAGGAAGGCGCTAAGTCATGGGTTTACACGATAAATGGGCGGAGTCGCGACGATAAATGCTTGCGGGAGCAAGGGTACTTAGCTTAAAAAGGCTCTTCTAGATTTTCTTTCGTGCGCGGCCGTAGCTCAGCTGGATAGAGTACTTGACTACGAATCAAGTGGTCGGTGGTTCGAATCCTCCCGGCCGCGCCAATTTTGTTTAAAAGAAAAATCCCAAACAAAACGATACTCACGTAAAAAACGCGGACTCCGTGAAGCCGGGAGCATTCGAATCACCGGCCACTTGACCTAGGCAGTGAAAGTCGGTGGTTCGGCAAAAAGCGCACGACGCGCTTTTTGCGCGAGCAGCAGCGAGTCCCGAGAGGGGACGAGGCTCATGGATGAGCCGAGCAATCCTCCCGGCGAATTTCTGAATTCTTACTCTTCGCAAGACAAATTAATTTGCGCCCAACGACCTGTGGGTGATTGCGGCTGTACAGAAGCGCCTAGCATGGCACCACCACATAGCAAAGGTGAAAATAATCTGACTATCAACGAAGGCCCAATCAGCATGGTTTTTACCAATTCGGACAATTTCGCCGCTCAGTCTCGCTATATTAATGATTTAAGATGCGGCCTAGCTACTGAAATCAAACCTGAGTACCAAGACCAATTTGTTATGGAGTAGAATTTTTGCAAATTAGCGACGATGACCACCTCGTCAGCGGTGGTTATCAATCACTACTCGTCGCAAGCTCATCGCTTCTATAAATGCCTTTAGCCACGCCGAAAAAATAAGACTCTGTTTCAATGTCTCGCAATAAAGGCCCGCCGCGATTTTCTGCGGCGGCGTAGAAATTGCGAGCTACACCCATGAACATCACCCAGTCATTTGTGAAGGGTCGAATGTAAGCAATGTCGACTCCCCAATTTAGAAAACCGGCTTTTGCATTGTATGTCGGTCGTTCAACAGCTACAAATTTCGGTGGAACTTCGTAAAAATAATCCATTAATTTTTCAGTGGCCCATACTCCACTTAGGCTCGCACCTACAAAACCCTTTATCGGTAACAGCGACATGTGCCGAAAACTCAATTCAGGTGTGACTGTGTAGCCCCGTTGATTCCAATGACGAAAATCAGTTGAAAATACGTAACGCAAGGGCAATTCAAAATCGAGCTTCATCGCCGGGTTTTTTGGGATGATATGATATTTAAACCGTGGGCCGATTTCGCCGAGCCAGTCGAGCGCGTCCATACCAACGCGTGCGTCGCTGTGACTCGAACTGGTGGGGAAGGCCCCACTGCCGCTGACATCAAACTCGTATCTTTCAAAATTGAAAAAACGCCCACGGTATCCACCATCGCGATCAGCGCGAAAAATATCGCCACGGTACACAAAGTGGGGCACTGGCAAAATACGGTAGCTGGTTTCATCGGCGCCGGGGTAATCGGGCAAGTAAAAATTAAGGAGCGCCACACCGACTTCGATTTTAGATTGCGGTCGTCGCGCATGTGGCGAGGCCTCATTGGCCGCGCCACCTACAGGCGTCGATGCCTTTGCCGCCGCGGCGTTAGCTGTAGCTTCAACCGGAATAAGTATGGCGGGTGCGACTTCTTCCGCAAATAACAATGTGAAGTGAGTTGCGAGTGTAAGCAGTGCGTATGTGAACATAGTTTTCTATGGTTTCGAAGTGGCGCGGTGACGTCAACAATGTTATCTTTTTCACACATGACATCGGCACAAATCATCAAAATCAATTTTTTAGTATTAGGCTTGGGGCTCACGCTTTACATCACTCACCAATTGAACTCCCGCGGCCTGGATAGCAATTTTCTCGCCCTTTTCGGTTTGGCGCCGGCGGCACCGCGTGCTGAACGCGTCGCACGTATTTCTTCTGCTTCAAGCGCCGACTCGGTCTTCACTTGGAATTGGTGTGAAACCCGCGTAGCGGGCTTAATTAAGCCTGACGATTTTAAGCTCGCCCAAGAAGGCAATACCTGGGTTTTTGAATCAACCGTCAAGCAAGCCGTGAATTTTTTATCGGTTGAAAAGTGGCTCGCACGGTTCTGTACAGTGACGGCCCGACGCTCTGAAACCAAGCCCGATGACTTCTACAAGCCCGCGCTGATGGTGAAGTTTGTCGATGGCCATGTCGAGGTTTTACGCCGTTCAGACGAAGGCGATTACTTGTGGAGGGGACAGGCGATTTCATCCCCCGAATTCGACAAAGCTTTGAGCGAACTTAAAAATTTACCAACGGCAGGCATCCGAAAATAAGCAATTAGTTGACATTAGAGGGCTGTTTTTTTAGCTTGCTGGGTTCACCACTGATTTCTGATGTTCAGGCGTAGCTCAGTTGGTAGAGCAACCGGCTGTTAACCGGTTGGTCGGGGGTTCGAGTCCCTCCGCCTGAGCCAATTTTTTTTAAATGTTCACCATAAAGAGCGGGATCTGGACGACGAAGGTTGAGCCGCGTCCCTCCGTGCTTTGAACGTTTATTGTTCCTTTATGGGCTTCTACAATTTGACGAGAAATGTAAAGCCCGAGGCCCAAGCCACTAATGTTGTTGGATGAAACTCCCCTTTCGAAGCGCTCAAAAATCCGCTGAGTGTTTTCCGCTAAAATACCGATTCCATTGTCTGAAACTTCGAGAAGGGCGTTCTCGCCGTCCCGGCGAACAGAGACATGGACGGGCTTAGAGCTCCCGTATTTCAAGGCATTCGTAAGCAAATTTGAAACGACTTGGTTAAGTCGCTCGACGTCGCCGTTTATTGTCGCGTCCTCATTTGCTGCGTATGAAATCTGCACTCCGGCGGTATGATACTGATGCCGCAAAGACTCGACAGCATCGTCCACGATCTTTGCGAGGTCACAGACCGCTAGCTGCATTGTCAAACGTCCACTCGCGATGCGAGAGACGTCGAGCATATCGTCAATGAGTCTGACGAGACTTGAAATCTGACGATTACAGGTGTCGGCAAAAGTTTTAATATTTTCTGGAGAGAAAGCCTCCGGCATTCCCTTTGCAATTTGCCGGGCCAGTATCTGCACTTGAAGTTTGAGTGAAAAAACAGGGGTTCTTAGCTCGTGAGACGCGATAGACATGAACTCATCGCGAATTTTTAATGAGCGTCCGAGCTCCTCGCGGAGCCCTCGCTGTTCGTGAACATCAGTGTTTGTTCCAAACCAGCGCAGCACCTTTCCGGAAAAATCTGTGATCGGAATTACTCTCGTTAGAAACCAGCGGAAGGCTCCGTCTTTGCCCTTAATTGGAAACTCCATATCAAACCGAGCCTGATTTTCAATGGCTAGCTTCCAATTCTCCAAAACATAAGGAAGCATTTTTTGATCATGGACGCTTTGCCAGCCCCATCCTTGCATCTCATTTTCTGTGGTGCCAGTGTATTCATACCAACGGTCATTGTACCAATCGATGTATCCGTCAGCTTTCGCAGTCCAAACAAATTGCGGAATGGAATTCGCGACAAGACGAAATTTTTCTTCACTTTCGCGAAGTTCGTTCTCGAGTTGCCTCTGCTTAGTAATGTCTCTGAAGAATGCGGCAATGCCACCGTCGGGAGTGGGATACGCATCGACGGCCAACCAGACGTTGAGATAACTGTTAAATTCAACGACGCTCACCGGGGTGCGGTCGCGGATTACAGTATGGTAAACGTCCCAAATTTTGGGGATGGTGTCCTTGGGCCAAACATCCCAGTGGTTTTTACCCAACGTTTTTTCTCTTGATAGTCCCGAAATGCGTTCCTGGTTTTTATTAACTCTTAATACCGTGTAATCTTGAGCGAGGGCTATAAAGCCGTCAGCCGTGCTTTCAAGAGCATCGACGACCTGCTTTTCGGCCTCTTTGAGCCTCTCTCTCACCAACACTTGATCTGTGATTTCAACACCGAGACTCATGACTCCGTTAATCTCGCCGGCCTCGCTTTTGCGTGCAGCGACGGTAAAATTAAAAAACCGGCGCCGGTCGGTCACGGTAACGGCAAATTCGTGCTGTTCTATTGTCTCGCCCGTTCGGTAAACATTATCTAAGATGCCGAGTACTTCTATCGATTCGGGCTGGGCGTCCCTAATCTTCATCCCGGTCGCGTTGAACCCGAGCGCGCGTACGTGCGCTTCGTTTACAAATTCAAATTGGTGCTCCGGCCCCGAAAAAATGCACACCATCTCAGGGGTATGCCTAAACAAATTTTGAAGGTTCTCCCGTTCATTTTTAATAGGAGTTAGGTCTCGATAACCGTCACTTCGTTTTTCGGCGCGGTTTTCGTAAAGTTCTACGAAGACTTCGACTTTGCTCTTGAGAGCTTCGGCATTTATGGGCTGTCGAAGAAAATCGACGGCGCCCAAGCGATAGCAGCGCGAGACGTCTTCGTCGTCTGGCTGACTCGCGGTAAGAAAAATAATCGAGGTTCTATGGCCGGTTTGATCTTGAGCCCGAATCGCTTGGGCCAGTTCGAATCCATCAATGCCCGACACGCGTAAATTAAGCACCACCACCGCGAACGCATACTGACCCATAAATTTAAGCGCTTCTTGTGCGGATGTTGCCCGAATTAACTTGTATGCTGGTTCAACTAATACATTTTCGAGAGCTCTCAAATTAGCAGATATGACATCCACTACTAGAATGGGGATTGAACGAGTCTCTAAAAAATCAGATTTTTCTACCTCGCCCTTCATTTATTCCTTTTGAGGCGTCAGATATTTGAAGCGCCCTGACAATACTCCTCTGCCAATTTAAGAAGAATATCCAAAGCTACAGGCTTTCGCAAAAAGCGAACCTCAGTCGGCACGTTGTCTTTAGACGCTGAACAGACAACTACCGGAATTTGCAACAAAACTGGGTCCAAAGAGCGTTCTTTCAAAAATTCCCAACCATCCATGACTGGCATCATCAAATCGAGAATGATGAGGCATGGCTTTGACTCGGAATTTCGTAACATGCTCAGAGCCTCTTGGCCATTCGCGGCTTCGCGAACTTCATAATTTTCTAAGCTCATGGCTTTGCGATAAAGCATCCGCAGATCAGAGTTATCTTCTACAATGAGAATGTAAACGCCGTATGGTTCTATCTATTCCTCCAAAGTTTTCTACGTCGCCATAATCAGCCTCTTATCAAGTGGGGAAGATAATCCTCTTCCCTTGGCCTGGCAATTCATTACAGGCAAACCAGAGGAGTTGCACATCGACATTTTTGATGGAGGAAATCTACCTAGTTAAACGACTTTATTATTAAACAATTTTTGAGAAATCGCAAAAAATGTGGATAAAAAAACACTTATGGGGGTGGACTGCCGATTTTTGCCAATTATCACCAGGCAAATGGGCCGGCATCTAGAAACGTGGAGTCGTTTGTTAAATTTGTTTCGTTGGAACCGTCAGCATCCATGATGTAAATTTCGGCATCGCCGCCGCCATCGCGGGTGCTAGCAAAGATGATTTGAGTTCCGTCTGATGACCACGACGGGTCTGAATTAATTAACCCAGGGTTACTCGTCAATTGCGATAGCCCCGATCCATTAGCATTCATCGTGTACACTTCTGTTGGGCCGTTGGCTGAGGCACGTCTTCCGAAAACAATTTTTAGTCCGTCAGGCGACCATTGTGGGTAGCGATTTTGAATTGTTCCCGCTGTATTTGTAAGCTGAACTACGTTTGTTCCATTCAAGTTCATAACATAAATCTGGTAACGGCCGCTGCGGTCGCTATCAAATAAAATTTTTGTTCCATCTGGCGAAAAATCGGGCTCTTCATCGCAACTACTCCCTGTAACCGGAGTCACATTTGCGCCATTCGCATCCATTAGGTGAATTTGACCTTCAATTCCGTCTGCATCCGTACAGGCCGAAGTCGTGCGCGTGAACATCACTTTCGTGCCGTCAGGAGAAAACGATCCGAAAGTTTCAAAAGCATTGTGCGCAGTTAAAGGTATTACATTTGATCCATTGGCATTCATGACATAAATGTCTGGGTTACTCGCGCGACGAGTAGATGTGAACACTATTTTTGTATGGTCATTTGACCATTGAGGGTCAAAATCCACAATCGTACCTGTGCTTGGTGTTAGATTGACGGGTTCACTGCCATCGAGCTTCATCGCCCAAATGTCGGCTTGAGAATGATCTGCGGAATATTTTTGCCACAACACTTTAGGAGTAGTAGCTGCGGGGCCTGGTTGCTTGTTATTGCCTTCGGAGCTTTTACTTGAGCAATTTGTAAATACAAATAGGCCAATCCCAACAGAAGATACGAGAAAAACCCAACGTTGGAACTTAATTGTCATAACCCCACCTGATAAAATGACGTTATTTTCTCATCGGCTTTTACCAAATTTAACTTGAACGAACAACGCGCTAACGCGCCTGAGGCCGGCAAGAAAAATAATGCCCTTCACGGCCTAGGAATAAAGGTTTTCAACCATGATGCGGAAGTTTTCGCCTGAGCACTGCACTTTTCAGCCACAATGAAATTCATATTGCTTGAGCCGTTTTGGCTTCTTGTGATTTTGAATCCTTCAGCTTCTATCAAATTAGTAATGGCTCGTTCGCTCTGGTAACTCAGCAGTCGCGGTAATGATTTCTGATTTCTTTCATAAAAACCCATATGCGATTGCACTACAGACGAATTTTTAAAATCTGTATTTTCAGCCACAAGGTAATCTAAGCAAATACGGCCGCCATTTCTCAAAACGCGAGCGAAGCTTTTAAAGTACAAAAGAAAATCATAAATATTCAAATGAATAAAAACCGCGTGAGAATAAATGGCATCAAGTGACGTGTCGGCAATAAACGGCAA
>JAYUVI010000061.1:0-3259 GCA_043754135.1 Bdellovibrionales bacterium
AGCAGATTATAATCAACCCGTAAGTACACTCACTGTGTTTAAGTTACCGAAAGAATAAGAGGAGTGGACTTGTGTTCCGTCCCAGGCCAACGACTACAGTTTGCCTGGCGTCTGCGAATATCTGCGTAATTGGTCGCCTTCCTCTAAGCTTTTTCAATATCGAACGAAGCCCGCACGTGACCCTTAGGGCAATCAATACTCAAAGCTGACGAATGACGTTTCAGTAGCGCCTGAGTCAGGCTTAAGCTTAAGCCTAAACCTTGCGAATGCTTCATAATGTCTTCGTCTAGAGAAAACGGTTTTAAAATTCGCTCAATAGTTTTTTCTGACAAAGCCGTACCGCTATTGGTAATGGCGACACGCACGGATTGCTCGTCTAATTCGTGCAATTCAATTTCAATTTTTGAAGCCTCATCGCCAAATTTAATCGCATTGTCGAGCAGACGCTCAAACGCCACGCCCAACACAGTAGGGTCAGCTTTTAAAAATAAATCTTTTTCGGGCGCCGATATTTTTTGTTTCTTGGCTTGCGCCAAAGGGCGGTACTTTTCAACCAAATCCGCAATCAATTTCTGCGACGACACCTTACGTTTAGAAATTTTCATAATGCCGGTTTCGGCCGAAACAAAAGCCAAAACGTCTTCGATAATGCGTTTTAATTTTTCGCTCGAACCCATGATGCGTTCGCAGTATTTTTTCTGCTCAGCTGTTAATTCAGTTTCACGCAACAACTCTAAAAAACTTAAGATTACAGTCAGGGGAGTTTTCAATTCATGATTGATCAAAATCATAAATTGGTTTTTAGCTTCATCGAGATTTTTCAATTCGTCGTAAGCGCGCTGCAGTTCTAAATTTTTAGCTTTCAACTCACCCGACATTTCATAGCGCTCAGCAGCTTTCTCCACCGTATTCAATAAATCAACAGAGTCCCACGGCTTCGTAATGTAACGGTAAATCTCACCCGAGTTAATGGCTTCAATCACAGATTCAATATCGGTGTAACCGGTGAGCAAAATACGCACGGCATCTGGCGCTAACTCGATCGATTCTTTTAAAAACTCGACCCCAGTCTTGCGGGGCATTCGCTGATCCGAAATAATTACGGCCACTTTTTCTTTTTTTAAAAAAACTAGACCTTCGGCTGCAGAAGTGGCCTTTAGCACGGAAAAACGTTTACGAAAGAGACGTTCTAGCGCCTCTACGTTGTCCAGTTCATCATCCACGACGAGAATAGTGTGTTTCACGGCGTCGATCATAATGTAAGATGAGTTAAGTTGCACATTCATTTTGACGAAACAGTTAATGAGAACGTGTAAGGCGAAATATTTTCGCTTACTTTTCAAGGGGATAAAAGGTTGAATCGTCTTTTCTATACGGCGCTAATCTTGCTGATAAGTTTATGGATTCTTCCTACGCATGCGAACCCTTACGCAGGCGGCGGTGCCTATTTTGGGCAAAACATGGCGGGTTGTGGTAACGGCATTCAAGTCCCACGCGCAGTTTCGCGTATCGAAAAGCGCCAAAAAAAGATGGATAAAGAAATTAAAGCGCTCGAGCGTACAATCGATGATTTGCGCGAGACTCTCGAAGACTCTCGTACACAATACGAAGAATATGAGGCCGACGTTAAGGGTTGGTTGCGAAGTGATGCGAACACTGATGTAGCCACCGCCGCAATTAAGCGCGCAACAGGGACTGGGCCAGTGCCTTTCCCGCGAAGTGAATGTGCTCAATTTCTAGCTCGTAATCCTGGTTATGAAGCGCCGTGGCCTTCATATTGTGCCACTCGACCTGGCGTGCAAGCGCCCCAAGTAGCGGGGGGGAAAAACCAAGCTCCCGTTACAACTGGAGCTGCACAAACTCCGGCCAGTGAGAATTGGTATTTCGATGGTGGCCGTTTCGATACTTACACCGTTTGTAATAATGAAGAGAATTTAGCTCCGAGCAACGCCGCTGTTTTACGTGGCTACACACCGGGGTTGACTGAGACACGTGCCGGTCGTTGTGCAAAAGCTCTCGATGGTATCGGTGTGGCATTTAGCGAAATGACCCAAGCCGAAAACTCACTCGTCAATGCCGAAGACAAACTCGAGCGTCTTTTGAAACAAGAAGAACGTCTCGATGATGACAAACAAGATGAGCTCGATGAATGGCAAGATTCAATTGCTGAAGGCCGTTTCTCTTCAGGTTATTGCTATTCGTGTGAGAACCCAGGTTCGCAGCCTATCAGCGGTTGGCAAAAAGCGGCGGGATTAGGAATGTTCGCGGGTATCAGCGCACTCACTGTTTTTGGTACTAAATATGCGATGGACCAAAACCGCGAAATGGGATGGGGCACTTCACCCATGATGCCATTTCAAGCCGGCATGGGCTTACTTAATTTAGGTATAGGCTCTGGTTTTGGTATGGGCTTCGGCGCTGGTGGTCAGTATGGCGGCGCCTATGGTGGCGGCCAGAATGGTTTTAGTTGTTCACCTGGTTATGGCGGTGGTGGCCCAGGCGGCGCGTTTGGTAACCCGTATGGCAACCCGATGAATAACGGAATGCCCGGCATGTACCCCGGCACAGGTTTTATGCCTCCAGGTTCGATGTACCCTGCGAGCATGTACCCGAATGGCATGATGAATCCTTACGCGATGATGAATCCGAATGGCATCAACCCGAATCTGCCTCTAATGTATCAGCCTGGCGGTGGCAACCCAATGATGAATCCACAAATGTACATGATGCAACAGCAGCAGCAGCAGCAAATGCAACAGATGTACGCCCAACAAATGCAAGCGGCGATGATGGCCCAGCAACAGCAACAACAAGACTACATGCAACGCCAGCAACTCGCGGGTCGTTTGCAAATGGAGATGTACAACATTCAATCGCAAATCGCGCAACTCACCGGCGGCATGGGTGGCTTTGGCAGTATGGGCAGCCCTGGTGGTATGCCTTATGGCGGTAGTATGTACAGCCCCTATGGCAATATGTATGGCAATGGTGCCGGCGGTTATTTCGGGATCGGTGGTAATGGTGCCGGTTTGGGCGCGGGCGGCTACTTAGGTGGCGGCTTCGCTGGTGGTGGTGCCTATGGTGGCATTTATGGCGGCGGCGGCTATGGCGGCATTTATGGCGGCGGTGGTTATGCCACAGGTACTGGAGGCCTGCTTGTACCGACTGGCGGCACTTATTATAATCCACTCACTGACCCTAATACCGGCGGTAATATACCCGCTCGCGGTCAGTAATTTTAAAATAGTTTTAACACACA
>JAYUVI010000062.1:0-3979 GCA_043754135.1 Bdellovibrionales bacterium
GCCACTTCGATTTGAGTGTCGCTAAGCAAGCGACTGCGCAAGTCAGACAAAACAACATCTCGCGAGAGCTCAGTTTTCACGCTTAATTTTTCGATCAACTGCTCACTCAGCTGGCTCAGATTTTGGCGTCGCTGATTCAAGCGATTTTCAGCGTTTCGCACTTTATTTTCAAGTGAATCAACTTCAGATTGAAACTCGCTAGCCAACTTTTCTTTTTCGGCATAGGCCTCATCGAGTTTGTCTTCGCGTTCTTGCACGCGTTTTTCTATCTGTTCAATTTTGAGTTCGAGTTTTTTTACCTCATCATCATGGCGCTGTTCTTGATCTTCAGTAAAAATTTTTAATTTTTCATTAACGGAGTCTTCGATCTCTTTCGCGCGTTCTTGCGCGTCTTCGATGAGGCGAGCGGCCTCGGCGTTAACCTGGGCGCGACGAATTAGACCTAAGACCAACCCGATGAGTAGCACTAAGGAGAACCCCAAAGCGAAACAGAAGATGGCGGCGTGGCGTGGATTGTTAAATATAAATTCCAAAGAAGCCCTCTTGAATAAAAGCTGATGTTACATTGACTACTGGTCTTTTGGCTATTGAAAACTGGGCCGTCGAGACCGAGATAAGTCTATGGAATTTGAGGTGTAAATGTCCGCTGAAAGAAAGTTCAAAAAAGGTGAGAAAATCTTTGCGGAGGGCGATCAGCTGCCCGTATTTTACGTCTTGCAGTCCGGCAAAGTGTCACTTTATATCGAGCGCGGCGGCCAAAAAGTTGAAGTCGATCAACCAATGGTGGGTCACGTGATCGGTGAGCAGGGGGTGTTTAACTTCCCTCGACAGGCGTTTAATGCTGAAGCTCAATCAGAAGTCAAAGTGGTGGAGATGCCTCTTGACCCCATTAAGACCGTTTTCGACAAGTCACCGGCGCCGTACAAACTTTTTGTAAAGGCTCTGGGCGACGAAGTTCGCCGTTTGCGAGGCGTAATTAAGGGTTTGAAAACTGAACAAGATAGCATGCCATGCCCGCCTCGATTTATTCCTCGTTTGTGTGCAATTTTGTCGCTCGTCTCGAAGCATGTGGGGTCAGCACCCAAAATAGATCCTACGATCCCAGCTTACAAGCAGGATGAAGAGCGTAAGAAAAATCCAACCTATAAAGATAGCGATCAAATTTTATCGTTTAATATTTTGAAAATTTTTACGGCGCGCATGTTTCTCGAGTCGTCAGCGCGTATGCAAAGTTTTTGTGAGTTGATGGGCAAGCTAGGTTATTTGACCTTGCGATACGAGAAGAACGAAGACACCGAACAGATGGAGCTGCAAGAGCTACGTATTCACGACACTGTCGGCATAGAAATGTTCGGTGAGTTTTACCAGCATAACTTTTTTAAAGCGGGCAAGTCAGAGATTATTATTGTTGATAAAACCGCGATGCAGATCACAGGCGCGTTTGTGGCGCTGGCTGGTGGAGTCGAGCGAGACCGTAACGGCGCCGTCAAGCTTGATTACAAGCCGATGCTTGAAGAGTTAAAGAATAAATTTTTTATTGATTTCAAAGAAGTACACGTGGGTTTGCTAGAAAAAAAGGGGCTGTATCTTAAACGGCAGACTGTAAGTGATGTGATTCGTGTATCTTTTGATATTGACGAGTGGAATTCCACTTATCGTTTTTGGCAGATCATTCAAGAGATCGACCGTTGGAATTCCACAGGCTTTGTTAACGTGGGCGAAAATTTGAACGAGTATAAAGCGCAGGGGCCTGAGAAATGCCCCGGCTGCTCTGTCGAGATCAAATTAGCGGCTAAGTTTTGCCCTGAGTGCGGGCACAAGCTGTCTGCTGCGGCGTAGGGCGCTAGTCGAACTCCCAACCCACTCGAAATTCAAGGTTAGTAAAGAACAGCGTTTGTTTGCCGTTCACAGTAGGTGTGCCGCCGTTGGCCGCGTTGTATTTGTCGGTGTGGCCGCTGTAATTGTAGGCGTGCATTTGGCCGTACCAGAAAAAGCCCGCGCGCACGTCGGGCTTCCATTTATAAATCACGCCCACAGAACCGTCGACTGCATAAATGGGTTCAATTTTAAACGTTGAACCGGAAGAAAGCGGATGTTGATACCGCGCAAAAGTCTCAAACAGCCAGTAGCGATCATAATGAATTAGCCAAGTGCCACCCGCCGTGCCCATCAGCACCGTGTTAGTATCGACTGACGCCACCGATGCATCAGTTGTGCTCGATCGAACAATAAACGGCACCACGTGATATTGCACGCCACCTTGAGCACCAAATTGCGTGAGATAATTGCGGTAACGCTTCTTCCAATTATTTTTGAAATAAGTGAACTCGCTCGTGTAGAAGGTCCAATTGTAACTGCCCTCGGTCACTTTAATTTCATCCGAGGACTGGGTTTTTCCCGGCGATTGATTGTACGTCATTTGCATGGCCCACTCGCGACTTAGCGAACGCGCGACTTTGGCGTAAATCGACGGTCCCGCAAAACTTTGAAAGCCCACTTCTGACGGGATCGACGACGTTTGATCGTATTTCAAAAAATTAAAACCAAAGCCTCCCCACAAACCCCATTTACGACGCGCGTAGGGTGAACCTTTGGTGTTGGCGTTCGTCATTTTTACATCTTCTTTTTGCACATCGAGGTTGATTTGATATTTGCGCAGTTCGCCTGACGGATATTGCACTTCTATGGGGATTTGCGCCGTCATTGTCGGCAATTCTAAATTCATATCAAAGATACCGCGGGCATCGGCAGTGGCTTCGCGGTTTTTAAAGACGCGCTCGGCTTTCATACTTTTGATATCGCCTTTACGCGTGATAATGACCACTTGGTCGTTCGCTATACGCACTTTTGTACGCGGGCGTGTGCGACCAGATAAAGTGACGGCGGTGAAGTTTGTTTTATCAGATAATCCTAAATCAGGTTGATACCATTCTACCATGACCTGTTTCTGACCACGCGTTGTGCGTTTTTGCGTTTGCGGCTCGGGCCGAGACTCAGCCGGGGCAGGGGTAACAGATTCAGCGGTTGGAGCAGTCACTTTTGCCGGAGCTGACGACTTGGCGGGAGCAGTTGACTCAGCAGGAGCAGGCGATTCTGCGGGAGTGAATTCCTCAGTTTCTTGCGCGAGAACGGCGTGTGAAAGACAAACCACAATTGCTAACAAACCCATAGCTGTGCGTTCGGGTAAACGAAATGATGTTTTATCAGGGTGTTGCATCCAATTTTTATTGTAAGCGGGTGTCGGTGATAAAACTAGAAAACGACCACTAGACTGGTCGTTCGTCGTTAGGTCGCGCAGCAGCCGTATCAGCCTACAGCTAGGCGGCGCGGTTCTTTTCAATCATGAAATAAGTGACGTCATCATGCAAAACATGATTTTTGCGAAAACCTTTAAGCTCGCCTGAAATTTTCTCCATGGTGTGGGCTAAATTCATTTTGCTATTACTCTCGGCCAGCAACAGTTTGATCAGCTGGCGTTCGCCCCACATATCGCCTTTTTTATTTTTCAAGTCAGTCACGCCGTCGGTGTAAAGCATAATACGGTCGCCGTGCCCCATTGTTATACGCGCCTCTTGATAAATGGTATCTGGGTGTTCGCCCAGGCGTGGTCCCGAAACCTCATTGAGCAGCTGAATGTCTTTTTTTAAAAGCTTCTCTTTCGCTGGCAAAAGGTAAGGTGGTTCGTGACTGGCGTTGGTGTAGGTGATTTCTCCACTTGTGTGATTGTATGAACCCAAAAATAAAGTCATCATCACTTGCCCGTTCGCGGTGTTGTAAATGGCTTTATTGAAAATACTCATCATTTCGGTAATAGGCATTTCAGCAAAAGTCTCAATGGCGCTCGCGGCACTACGTGCAGCCGCTGTAAGCAAAGCTGCAGGAACACCGTGGCCAGTCGCATCGGCAATACAAAAAATTGTGCGATCACTGACTTTTTTGTAGTACCACCAATCGCCTGAGCATTCGCTCGCCGGTTCGT
>JAYUVI010000063.1:0-2583 GCA_043754135.1 Bdellovibrionales bacterium
TATGCCCAGCATTAATTCTGCCATTAAAATTATTTTCATGGGTGTGTGGATCGAAGATTCACGAAACATGAAATACGTCGGTATGAAAATAACTAAGTAAAATAGTATAGTCGCCCATTGGGGGAAGTGTATCCATCTTAGTCCCGAGATTCGGGCTGTGTAGCCCTGTTCGGGGATACGAAAATAATGTACGGCTGGGAAGAGGTAAGAGAACTTTGCATTTAGCGGTAGAAAAATGGCCATGGCCATTAGGCAAATGTTGATTGGGGGTAACCCGAAAGGCAACTGCTGTAGAGTGGAGTAATGGAACATTAATATTGGCAAAGTAAATGCTAGTATCAAGGTTAGAAAATATGCCGTTTTATTGAGTTCGACTTCTAGATCGCTGCTGAATAAATAAAAAAAATAGAGATTGAAGCCGAAGAAAATGCGGTCGTTAATCGCTCCTGTATTAAATGTTGTGTAGCCTAAGATCATCGCGAGCATCATCAGTAGTGTGATAATGGGTAGACCGCGCGTAATGGTTTTTGTTGGTAAGAATAGACCGGTGAGCATGTGGACGATGCTGTCAGGTTCTGCCGAAGGGGTTTTCATAAAATCATTGAGGTATGTGGTTTCGATTTGTGCGGCTTTTTGTTTTATGGCTTCAACTTTTAAGTCGATGTCACTGCCGTGGGGGATTTCGGGGTGTTCACCGTGATCGAGCCACACCAACCAGCAGGCGCGGCAGACGTCTATGGTGAAGCGTCCCACCCATTGCGGTTCATTCACTACGCGCATTTCGTTTCGGCAGCCTGGGCACTTGTATTCACTCAGAGCGCCGTTATCAGAACGCATCCAAATTTCTTGTGAAGCCGATTCACCTAAATAATGTTTGAATGTCGCGAGAGTCATAAGCCGCCCATCGGTCTCAGGGCTATACCAAAATAGGCCGCCTTTGATGCGAGCTTTAACTAATCGGCAGCCAGATGTGGGGCAAATATACATAGCTTTATAGTAAGTAGGGCGCACTAGGGAGTACACGAGCTTCGTGGTAACTCGACTTAAATCGAGGTTACCTTGCTGAAAGTACAAAATGCTCTTACCCTCGAATTCATGATGAAAAGATGTTTGCAGACCTTATTACTCGTGTGTTTGGTGAGTGTCTTTTTTGTGCCCCAGGCGCACGCGTTGAAACTTATGAATTGTTGGAAAAAAAGCGTCGACATCGCCAACTCGATTCGGCAAAGGGGAGTGGCGATTATCTCGATAATCCATTTTTCTGATGAAGAGCTGCGCCGATTAGTCGATCATTTATGGGAGATTTCAAATGTGCAGTTGCGCTACTATTTTTTTGGCCGCAATTGCTCTTACGAATTGTTGGCGCTTTTATCCCGTCACTTTATAGCCAGGTGTTGGATCATAAGCGAGAAATGTCAGCGCCCGAACGTTCACTGTTTGATCGCGGAGTGAAACATAACTTTTCTCTCGACGATTTGGGTTTAGTGAGCGGCGAAAAGGTCTCAGCACGTGTCTATGAGGCCTGGCTCGCGGCCCAAACTTTTCGTTTTGGCGACGCGCTAAGTTTTGATGAATTACAAAAAGCCAATCAGTTGCGATTATTTTCTGACTTGGCGAAGGAGCAGCCGTTAGATCAGGGGCACGCGCTTAAAATCGACCTGCGCGCGCGACCCGATCTCGGTCGGCCCAGCATGAAAGCGTCTCTCTACGGTGGCATTGCTGATGCGGTTAACGAGGGACAGCGTCACTTTGCGGAGCGAAAATAAATATTATTTTGTTGAGCACGGTGTGGCGAAATCGACATGGGTGCATACGGCGCAACTGTCATATCAAGTAGACCGCAATATGGAGGTTCGCACCGAAAGTCTTTGGGTGACGACCCGTGATACTGTCGACGAGCATCGGTTGCTCTACAGTTACTATTGGTGAACAGAGAGAACGCCGTAAAACGCCACGATGAAAGTCGTGCTAGCGACGTGGTGTTGCCATTGCTCTGTCGTCTACACTAAGATAAACACTTAGGGTTAAAGGGGGCGCACATGAGTCATCGTTTAGTTCGCGGTAAAAAAGTTTTCGCTCACATTTTGATTTTGTCGACGCTGGCCTGGGCATCGATCGGCCATGCCGCTGGTGGTGTCGACAGCTTAAGCAAGAGTGAAGTTGAAGGCGCTCTCGAAGATTTTTCGGCACTTATGGAGCACACCACAGCGTCTCCGGCCTCGCCGTTAGGTGATATTTTTGGCTTTGAAGTGGGTGTTGTAGGCGGTATTTCAACTGTGCCCACCATTGAGAGAATTGTTAAACGTGAAAAACCAAACGAAGCTGAATCCAGTTTACCGCACGTAGGTTTGATTGGTCTGATCTCAATACCTCTTGGTTTTACATTTGAGACTAAGATTTTTCCAGAAACTACTGCAGATGATACGACTGTGAGCAGTCAGAGCTTAGCTGTGAAATGGACTTTTTCAAAATTGATTGAGCTGCCGGTAGATGTGGCGATCAAAGCCCAATTCACCAATAGTGATATCAAAACGGAAGAGGTCGTCAACAACGCCTCAACCAGCAATACCGATGTGAATGCGA
>JAYUVI010000064.1:0-2502 GCA_043754135.1 Bdellovibrionales bacterium
GAATTACAGTGGTCAAGGCCAAATAGCTGAACAGGCCCAGCAGTATACGGCGGTGGTGCCGAGAGCTGAAATACTTCATCGATTTGGTAATCCGAATAAAATGCATCACCTAGTGGGCGCCGAGGGTTTTGTGGTGTTGCCTTTAGGTTACGACGATGAAGTCGAGGCGGCGTTGCCAGAGTTTTATTACCAGTTCGTCATGATCCCCAAGCAAGTGAAGTTCAGTATCGGCCGCATGAGGCAAGAATGGTCGCAACTCGATAGCTTTTGGAATTTAGGTCTGTGGCAGCCGCTTGTGCGTTGGGACGCCGCTAATCCCGTCGAGCAAGGTTTGTCGGGAGTTTTTTTAGAAGTGGGCAACGATTTATTTCGTGGCACGCTTATGGGGTCGACGGTGTTTTTCCCCGATCAGCAGGCGTCTTATCAAGAACTAAATGGTCGCGTTGTTTCTTCAAACCGCTGGTTTAGGGCGCCGACAAATGAAGCCATTTTGCGAAATAGCGAAGCCACAATTTATTACGAAGTGCTCGAGCCTAACGCTGAAGATGTCATTTTGCGAAGTAGCTTTGCGGTACAGCTTGAAGCGGGGGAGAAAGATAGCGGTTTATTCGCGCGAGTTTCGTACGCTGATAAACCGGTTAATCAGTTTCATTTGGCTATCGACACTCAGGGTATTTTTGATATCACCAATTCTAATTTTCTGACGCCGATTTATCCGACAGTGGTGCGCCACCGATTGCTCACCGGCGAAGCAGGTTATCGCTGGGCCGATGCGGCGATTATTGTTTCAAGTACGGGTGAGAGTTATGAGAAACCCGATGTGCCGGCTGCATGGCAACAAACTGAACTCACTGACGCCCGCTATGACGGCGTGATTTTGTCAAACTCACTTGCCTTTCTTGGCCTGAAGCGCACGAGTTTAAGTTTTAGCTACGTTAAACGTAACGAGCAAAGTGATCCGAAGAAAGCCACGCTGATTAAAGGTGAAGTCGAAGCGTCGACACAGCGTTTTCAATTCGAAGAGATGTCGGGCGTTGAATTTTCAACCAACGTATTGCGAACTTTTCGCCAGCAGGTCGATCTGCATTTGAAGTATGTTTACAGCATTATCGATGCGGGCGAGTGGGTTCAGGCCGGTGTTAAGTACCAGTACGATCGGCAGTGGACATGGGCGTTAAATGGAGATGTTTTCGGGGTTGACCCCGAGTCTTCAGCAAGCACGAGTTTTATTTCTAAATATCGGGGGAACGACAGAATTGTGGGGAGTATGTCGTATGTTTTTTAAAAAGATGTTAAAAAATGGGCGCCGCTTCACCGCGGGGCTCGGCGTGTGCGTATTCATTTTAGCAATAGGCTGTAAATGGGAGGCCGGTCATAACTTATCAGTCGGCGAAGATAATCCGAAAACAGCGCCATTGCAGGTCAATCTCGGGCAGTTTTCTTGCCTTGCCGACTTAGATCAAAAAGTGTCGAGCTATTTTGACTCGGCCCTTGATGAGGAGGAAATCGTCGAACTCGCCGAATGTCTGCAAAGCGCGATTCGCCAGTTTGAATTTCTCACCCGGGATTCTAAAAGCAGTGCCTACACGCCCAAGAGTCTCGCAGATTTTTTAAACCGCGAGTATTTATCGAAGAACAAACTGCCAGATAAACTTGTAAACGAAATTATGGGATTGAAGGTTATAGTTTTAGGGGGTGAAGTCGATGCCATCACTCGGCAAGAGCTCAAAGACATCGTGAATGTGATCGCTGTTTTGAAAGACATCGCTATCGACAATTTGCCTTACGTGCATATTTATCGCCGAGGCGACACGCTTGATGCCAAAGAACTCACTCTCGCACAGCTTGAAGAAGCGCAAAACGAATTGCGACGAACTGGCGTAGCCATCGCTAATATTTTGTCGGCCAAAGGAAAGACCTACTCATTACCTTCGCTTGAAAGATTATTGGTGCAAGCTCGTCTGTATTTAAAGTGGGAGTCTCGTCACGATAACCATTTGCCGGTCGAAAAAATCATGGGATTGGTGACCGCAACAAAAAATCTTTTATTAGGGCGAAAAACCGGAGTGATCGAAGCCCGCGAGTGGGGCCCGTTGTTTGACACCTATTCAAGTATTTTCGGTTTTTATCTCAACTACCATTTGAAGATAAAAAGCCATGAGTTGATGTACGGGGCGGCTTTAGAAAGTTTTGTTGCTAATGCCGAAGTCGCTTTTCAGTTAGTCGAGAAAATTTTGAAAGAGTTGCCGGGCCAATCTATAAACTTTTTGGCGATCGACCAACTGCTGCTGGCCGTAGAAGACGCTGGTATGATGTACCACAATCTCAATGTTGCCAGTCTTCGCCCGATCTATCGCCAATTAATCTCGCGTGGATTACGAAGTCTTAAAAATGTCGCTGAAGGCCGCGCGGCGTACGCTCAGAGTTTGGGTTTGAATGAATGGCGTGAATTAAAAAGTGAATTTGATTTATGGTCGAAGATACAATTATTTTTAAGCCATT